>CAZKHA010000036.1:10259-26621 GCA_964552325.1 uncultured Bacteroidales bacterium | reverse complement strand
CAGGCTGCGATGAATTTTTGGCCAAACCATATGACAGGAACGACTTACTTGAAAAAATGGGGACTTTATTAAACTAAGTTTCTTATTAGTTCCCCATTTTATTGAATGGCCAAAAGTCAAATGCGTTCCTAAAGGGTATAATAGGTTTGGTTTTGTGCCGTTTTTCTTTTACAACTACGCCATTTAAAGCTGTTTTTTGGGCGTTTGCCAGTTTATCGAAATCAGCTTTATAAGCGGCAGGCACAGGGTTGGTGGGAGGTGATTCAACTTTTAGGGGATTTATGGGTGCCCCGTTTTTATAAAACCTGAAATCGAGATGTGGCCCCGTGGATAAGCCAGTGCTGCCAACATATCCAATAACCTGACCTTGTTTAACGCGTACCCCGGGCTTTATACCAGCTGCAATTTTCGAAAAATGGCAGCTTTGTGTTGTATAAACACTGTTATGTTTAATTTTCACCAAATTGCCGGCACCTCCACTGTATCCAGCCGCTACCACAACCCCATCGCCAATAGCGTAAACTGGGGTTCCTTTAGGGGCGGCATAATCCACGCCATGGTGAGCCCTGTATATTTTAAGCACTGGATGAAAGCGGCTACCGGTAAAATGCGAGCTAATACGGCTAAACTTTAGGGGAGCTTTTAAAAATGCCCTACGCAGGCTGTTACCAGCATCATCAAAATAATCGGCCACCTTGCCTGTGCTATCAGGTTCGTACCAAAATGCATAGATGTCCTTGCCATAATGTTTAAACCATGCCGATGTAATGCGCTCAATTCCCACAACTTTTCCATCAACAGTAAGTTTTTGGTAAATGGCTTTGAACGAATCACCTTTTTGCAGGCTAAAAAAATCGACACTCCATCCAAAGATATCCTCCATTTTCAGGGCCAGCTCGGCCCCTGATTCGCTATCAGCTAATGCGTTCCAAAGCGAAGAATGGATGATTCCTGTTAAGGTATCGGTTACTACTGTAAGCTCTTTTTGACCAAGGCGAACACTAAGTGTATCGTTAAGCCTAAAAACCACATAAGCAATGGGGGTATGTTCGTAAACCATGTAAGTTGCTGTTTTGGCCGAATCGGGCGCACAAATAAGCGTGTAATGGTTTCCTGCCTTTATTTTCCGAAGGTCGAAAGTACCAGCCGATCGCTTTATCAACAAATCGACTGATCTCATACTAACACCATGGGGTTCAAGAATATCAGAAAGGCTTTGCCCAGGTTTAACCAGTCCCTTTACAACAAGCATTGAATCGATAGGTATGCCATACAAATACGCCTTAGCTGGTGAGTATTTCTTTTGATTTCCGATGATGCCATCCATAGTAACGGAAGTATAAAAAACAAAGGCAGCATAAGACACGATTACTAATCCACTGAAAACCAATATAGCTATTTCATAAAGTCTTCGTTTTTCCATACAAATAATCATTTCATACAACAATAAAACCCAGCAATGCTACAATTATTGCCTCAAAGAGCTAGCAGCATATACAAAAATGGCAGGGTTGCTATGCCCTGCCATTCGTTTAGCGATGTTCTGCCGTAAATGTTCGTCCGGCATTTAATGCCTTGAGGTTTGTTTGAACCACATCCTCGCCTTTTCGTCCAAAAACTGCTCGAATAGCATCTTCCAATTCATTAAACGGAATATCGATAAAAGGTGAAGCGGCCCCTAGGATAACCATATTGGCCGACTTTGCCGCGCCCAAATCGGCAGCTATTTTATCGGCATCAAGGGCTATATGTTTTTCGAAGTGCTCAACTTCAGCCATTATATCCTCAATCTTTGGATAGTTGGGAATATTGATAAATGGTTGGATATTGGTAATAAGCCATCCCTCGGGTTTTAACATGGGCAGGTAACGCAGCGATTCCATGGGTTCTACCGAAATAATCATATCTGCCTTGCCTGCAGGTATTAAATCAGAAGCAATAGAGCGGCTCGAAAGGCGCAAATGCGACTGCACATCGCCTCCACGCTGGCTCATGCCATGAACCTCGGCTTGCTTTACAAAAAGACCGGCCTTTACGGCTGCTGTTCCAATAATGGTAGCTATTGACAAGATTCCTTGGCCACCAACGCCAGCAAGTATAATATCGTTTTTCATGATTTGGGTTCGTTTAAAGGGTTATGCAGGTTGCGTATCTTTAGCTTTTTCTTTGAATTTTTCACGCATGCGCTTATTCAAGGTTTGAATACACTCACGCTGTGGGATAATTACCGAAACACCTTGATAATCCAATTCATCCTTTATTATCTGGGTATTGGATTCATGATGTTTGCGCAACGGGTTTAGCACCCGTATATGTTTCTCATCAACGCCAACCCCTTTACAAATATCAACTATACGGCCATGGGCTGCACTGGTTTGACCGCCCGTCATGCCAGTGGTTGAGTTATCTAAAATCATTACGGTGATGGGTGAATTCTGGTTTACTGCGTCAAGCAATCCGGTGATACCGGAATGGGTAAAAGTAGAATCGCCGATAACAGCCACCGAAGGCACCAAGCCGGCATCGGCAGCACCAATGGCCATGGTGATGGAAGCACCCATATCAACACAGCTATTAATAGCATCTAAAGGAGCCAGTGCACCAAGTGTATAGCATCCAATATCAGCAAACACACGACCTTTTGCATACTTCAGTAGCGCCTCGTTTAGTGCCAAATACGAATCGTTGTGCGAACAACCCACACACAATGAAGGTGGTCGGCCAGCTACGAGCGCGGGAATATCTTTTCCCCTTGTATCTTGCATTCCCAACGACACAGCTACAATATTTGGATTAAGCTCACCATCACGAGGAACCGTTCCATCCAAGCGGCCTTTAATCTTAAGGCTGTTGTTTAGATAGCCCCTAAGTAATTCTTCCACAATTGGCATACCTTCCTCTAAGATCAAGATTTCCTCGCATTCGCTGGTAATCCGCTCAACTTTTTGCCTTGGCATTGGGTATTGGGTAATTTGCAGGACAGGATATGGAATATCACGCTCAGGATAGTTTTCCATCAAGTAGTTATAAGCAATGCCAGTGGTAATAATACCAAGCTTTTTATCAATGCCCTCATGGTATTTGTTAAATGGGCTTGCTTCTGATTCGGCCATGAGCCCATTTTGATGCCCGAGCAATGTTTTATATTGTTTGCGGGCGATGGATGGCAGCAGAATAAACTGCTTTAGGTTGGTAGGAAGCGAAATAGGATTCTGCTCGCGTTTTGCTTTGGTTACCACGCCGGCACGTGAATGTGCTAAACGTGTAGTGATACGAAGCAATACAGGCAATCTGAATTTTTCAGAAAGCTCAAATCCATAATGTACCATATCATAAGCCTCTTGTTGGCATGATGGTTCAAGAATGGGAAGCAAGGCAAATTTTCCAAAAAAACGCGAATCTTGCTCATTTTGTGAGCTATGCATTGATGGATCATCGGCTGCCACCACTATCAAGCCGCCATTGGCGCCTGTAACTGCCGAGTTTACAAAGGGGTCGGCGGCTACATTAAGACCTACGTGCTTCATACACACCATAGCACGTTTGCCGGCATACGACATGCCCAATGCCACCTCCATGGCGGTCTTTTCGTTGGTAGTCCAATAGGCTTTAATTAAGTTTTGCTTGGCTTCTTTTGAGTGCATAACATATTCGGTTATCTCAGTAGAGGGCGTACCAGGGTAAGCATAAACCCCTGATGCACCAGCATCTATCGCGGCCTGAGCGATGGCCTCATCGCCCAATAACACTAATTTTTTCATAGTATGGTCATTGATTCTTAGGCTACAAAGCTAAATAAAAAAACATTCATGCCAAAACACACTGCATTGCATAAAAGTTACATAATGTTGATTGATTCTCTTCAGACTTACGTTCGCACCAAAACGAAAAACAGGTCGTAAAAAAATTGTCCGCACATATTCAAATAAATTACCCTTAGATAATTGCATCGTTATACTGCCAGCCAAATCATCTTTGCCTGGAAAAACTTGTTTTTTTTGATGCACACACTTTGGCGTAACGGTTATAATTGGCTACTCGTTTGGTCGTACAAAAGACAGGTGTTTAAGGATCTTTGTTTGCAGTTCCTTTTTCTGGATAGGCTTTGCGATGTAATCGTTGCAACCAGCTTCAATTATCCTAAACTCATCGCCCGTTTGTGCATAAGCTGTTATGGCTATTACCGGTAAATCGGGAAGCTGGGCTTTAATCTGAATAGTTGCTTCAATGCCATTAAGCACAGGCATTTTTATATCCATCAGCACCAGTGATATGGCGGGGTTGTTAAGGCTCTGCAACACGGCATCTTCTCCATTATCTACTCGCAAGTATTTATATCCCATACGGTTAAGCAAAACTTGAATATAATAGTAATTATCTTCATCGTCTTCTGCCACCAAAATCACGGGTTCTGTATCATAAACTAATCTGGGTTTAGAGGGTATCAAAACCTGCCCATGAGCGCTGGGATTGGGGATTTGAATTGGGAAAAACAACCTAAACTCAGCACCTTCGCCCTTTTCTGATTCAACCTGTATGTTCCCGTTAAGCAATTCGGTAATCCGCTTTACGATAGCAAGGCCTAATCCACTGCCTTCGTGGCCTCTGGTAGTTGAGAGGTCTTCTTGGATAAACGCATCAAACACTTTCTGTTGCTTTTCCTTTCCAATACCTTTCCCTGTATCCTTTACACTAATAATCAATAAATTAGCACTTATAGAACAAGATAAACGCACGCTTCCTTTGCTAGTAAACTTTATTGAATTGCTAAGCAAATGCCCTAAGACCTTACTAAGGATTTCCTTATCAAAAACAACTACAAAATCATCTGCAATATTATGGAAATCAAGCTGAAAATCAAGATTTTTCGCCTCGCATTTTATCCGATATTTCTCTGTTAAATCAGCTACTTCTGATATTAAGTATATTGTACTCAGGTTTACGGGCATGTTACCCGATGCCAGCATAGCCATATCCATATAGTCGGTAACGGTTTGTATGAGCCGTGAGCTGCTCTCTTCAACAGAATTATAATAACTTAGGCGCTCTTCAACCGTCAAATCCGATTCCGTCATTAGCTGTCCAAAGCCCTGTATCCCGTTTAGGGGCGTACGAATTTCGTGCGATATATTGTTGATAAACGCGGTTTTGAGGCTATCACTTTCTTGGGCTTTTTCCTTTGCAAAAATAAGGTCCTCAATCATACGCTGCTTTTCCATAAACAGCCCAGTTTCATGGGCTATCATTTCGAGTAAAGCAATATCAGAAGCTGAGTAGGCTGCATCATTTGAATAACTTTGCACCACCAGCGCCCCTTCCACCTTCTTGTTTATTAGAATTGGCACGCCAACCCACGATAAACTAGGGGTTCCAACCCACTCAAGATTGTTTGAAACCAGAAACGTTTCAATCTCTTTTTGTTGCAAAAATATGGTAACCCCATCTTTAACCACTTTACCGGTCAAGGATCTTCCTGCAGGCCATTCGTCAAAATCATCCATTTCATCTTTTACATGTACAGTACTTAAGGTATCTTTTACTGAGTTATAAATAGCAACAAAAAAGTTAGTAGTGTCAATTAGCTTACTTAGTTCCTGCCTTACAAATTCCAAAAAACTACCGATACTATCGGCAAGGATAGCTGTACGAGCAATCTGATAAAGGGTTTGCTGTACGAGCTGTGTGTGTTTTTGATCTGTAATATCTTCTTTAACGGCTAGAAAATGACAAATGGATCCTTTTTCATCCAAAATGGGCGATATGGTAGCCGCCTCCCAAAATAACTCGCCGCTCTTTTTCTTATTATTAAACTCGCCATGCCAAGTTTGACTTGAGGTAATTTTGGCCCACATTTCTTTATAAATTCTCGCGGGTTGCACACCCGATTTCAGTATCCTCGGATTCTGGCCCAAAGCCTCATTTGAAGTATAGCCGGTAACTTGGCAAAACTTTGGGTTAACATATTCAATAGTACCAGCAGGATCGGTAATTACGACGCTTACAGGGCTTTGTTCTACGGCTTGTTGTAAAACTTTAAACATAGCCTCGGCTTCTTTCTTAACGGTGATATCGGTAGATATACCGCATAAAGCTATTGGCTTTTGGGTTTGATCAAAAACCATCTGAGTCCTTACGTCAAGGATTAGCTCACGTCCGTCTTTTGTATAATTGGCAACCTCTCCCTTCCAGCAGCCATTTGCAAGGGTTTGTCCCAGAATATCATCTTGACTAGCACCTTTTGCCGTGTTTTCGCCATAATTATGTATTGTTGAGCCCAACAATTCTTCCCTTGAATAGCCCAAGAGCCGAACCACCGAATCGTTTATGTCTATTAATACACCATTCAGATCAGTGATGGTTACACAATCTTGTATTTGGTTCAAAACCAAGGATTGAAGGTTTAGCCTTTCTTCAACTTTGCGTTTATCCGTGATGTCAAAACAATGCCCAATGTATCCCATAAAATTATGCTGACTGTCATAATTTGGTGAACCATGCTCTCTTATCCATCTATACACACCCACCGAATTTTTAAGCCTAAACTCCAGTTCGAAGGGATTTTTTTGTTCAAATGCTTGGTGATATCCGTTCGTATAAGCAGCAATATCCTCGTGATGCATACTTTTATACCAACCCATTCCCATTTCTTCATCAAGCTTACGACCCGTAAACTTAAGCCAGGGTTCATTAAAGTAAAAAGAACCTTTATCCACACCACTTGCACGTATTAAGGCTTGACCTGAATCAGCCAAATTATGGTATTGAAGTTCTTGCTCAACCAGCTTTTTTTCGGCAATTTTCCGTTCTTCCAATTGTTGCTTAAGTTCGGAAGTCCGCAGGTTAACCAACTCGGCAAGCCGTTGGTTCTCATTGATTTTTTGCAGGTTGGCTTTTTTTATCTTCACCATGGCCTTTATTTGTGCCACCAGTTCGATTTCATCAATTGGTTTTGACAAAAAGGCTTCAGCCCCAACATTTAAAGCTTTAATCCTGCTATCCCTGTCGCCTTTTAGCGCGGTAACGAACACCACGGGTATTTCGCGCATGCTCGGGTGCATTTTCAATCGTTGGCAAATCTCAAAGCCATCCATTCCTGGCATCACAACATCCAGCAAAATCAAATCCGGGTCTTCGGTTTGGGCAAGTTCTAAGGCCTTTGACCCTGATTGCGCCATGAACACGATAGCTTTAGGAAAGGCTTCCATCACCAAAGCTTTGATGCTTATCAAATTATCGAAGATGTCATCGATTGCTAAAATTTTTATTGCCTCATTTTCCATAAAGAATGGCATTTATAGTTTTATAAAAAGGATCAACATCAATTGGTTTTGCTATGTAAGCGTCGAAACCGTGTGCCAAAATCAGCTCTCTATCACTAATCAAAGCGCTGGCGGTTAAGGCTATAACAGGGATATGCTGTGAAAAAGGATCCTTCCGGATGGCCTTAAACGCTTCTACACCATCCATTACGGGCAGGGCAATATCCATCAATATCAAATTTGGCTGGTGCGTACGTGCCTTATGAACAGCATCAAGGCCATTATACGCTTCGATTACATCATACGACTCAGCGAGTAATGCATTTACAGTCAACAAATTATCAAGATTATCTTCAACAACTAAAAGCAGTGGCCTGCCCGAATTTGATGGTTTATCAACTGGATGATGCTCGGCACTGGGTTGCGTTACATATACCATTTTTTGAATGGTTGAGCGCAATTCATTTCTATTTACATCACCTTTTTGAATCAATTGAAAAATGTGATTTCCTTTCAAAAAGCGGAGTTCATCAGGTGTTATATGTTTAGCGGTAAGTATCAGAACAGGAACAGTTTGGGTAAAAGCAGCAGCACGTAGCTTGGCAAGTATCTCAAAACCATCCATGTTGGGCATCATCAAATCAAGTATCACGGCATCAACTTTATTATTTAGCGACCAGTTAAGCGCATCGAGGCCGTTGTCAAAAGCCTGAATTTCAAAATCCATATCCAGTAACACATCTTTTATCTGAACGATGGCAGGCTCGCTATCCTCAATCAATAAAACAATTGGCTTTTGTTTGGAAAAATCGCGTATTGGCTGAGCAGTATTTTGGCTGATTTGCAAGGTTTCGTTTCGAATTGCATTATGCAAAGTTTGGTTAAGCGGTAGGTTTAAGGGTAACGTTAGAATAAAAACAGAGCCTTTTTGTTCCTCGCTTTCGGCTTTTAAGCTGCCTCCCAAAATTTGAGCATATTTACGCGCAATGGCCAATCCCAAACCAGTGCCCCCATATTTTCGCGAAGTGCTGCTATCGGCCTGCCTAAACTCATCAAAAATATGTGGGAGCTGTTTTTTAGAAATCCCAATACCACTATCCCTAACTTGAATTTGAATGTATTGATTATCTATTGCAACGATTATTTCAATCCAACCTGCTTCGGTAAACTTAACGGCATTGCTTAAAAGGTTCTGCACTATATGTTTAAACTTATACGCATCGCTTTCAATTGAAACCTCGCAAGCACCTTTTGCCAGTTTCAATTCAATTGACTTAGCATCAGCCTGAGGTTTAATCATTTGTACTACATCATTTATTTGTTCGCAAACATTAAACCGTGACAGAATAATCTCTTCACGCCCAGCTTCTATCCTAGATATATCGAGAATATCGTTTATAAGTGCCAGCAAATGCTTTCCATTCCGCTCAATAACCTGTATGTAACTATACTCATCGTCCGGAATAAGGTTAGTTAACCGCCGATGTAGCACACCCGAAAGGGCAATTACCGAATTTAAAGGTGTTCGAAGCTCATGGCTCATGTTCGATAAAAAACTGGTTTTAAGCCTACTGACTTCATTCAATTGTTCTTTCTGGATTTGAAGCTCAACATTTTGTTGTTGCAATTCGCTCGACTGGCTCACCAAAGCCGATTTTTGGGTTTCGAGCTCGGTGTTTTGTTCGCTTAACAACCTTGAATATTCTTGTAGTTTCTTAAACGTTATCATACTAGTTGTGTGGGCACTTATAGTACTCGAAACGCGATTTAAAAACTCAATTGTAAAGTCATGGTAGTGCTCAATAGTTGCCAACGAAAGTATAGCAAACACTTCGCCGCCACTTACCAAAGGCACGGTAATAATTTCATTGGCTAAAATAGTACCTGATACGGCCTTAAACTGCAGTTTATTTGTAGCTGAATTACCTCCAACACGTTGTATAGCACCAGTTTTAACGGCTATTCCAAACTCTCCTTCCGCTTTTAATGCCGAAAAACTTGAAGGCAAACTTACATCACCTCCAAGGCTATCGTGAAGTTCAAAGCTTGTTCTAGTATCATTTATCAAATAGATGGCTGCAAGTTGCGAATGAGTTAACTGTGCCAAGGCGCAAAGCAACTCCGAAAAATAACCTTTGGGATCGGCCCCCAGAAGAATTTTTTGTGTAAATTCATTAACCATCGTATTGATTTGCACACTATTTTGCAAGGAAGCCGCCATCGAATTCAAGGAAATTGAAAGTTCGCCAAACTCATTGTTAGCATTTACCCTTGATCGTGCTGACAAATCGCCTGACTGAAGCTTACTCGATGTACGGGAAAGTTCGGCTAGTGGCCGCCTAATGCTGCGCACCAACCAATAATAAATTGCCAATGAAAACAGCAACATCATCAAAGTAAAACCACCCAATTGAATAGCAAGTTTCGTATATAATGCCTTAGATGTAGCATGCAACTCATCCGATTTTCGCAACGAAAAATTGCTGATAACTTCTAGCTTGCCAATAATCTCTTTTAAATGCTTGCTCTGTGAATCACCATGCAAGTGCAAGTCAATTTGTTCAGATTCAATTCGGTTTCCGTGCATAATCATTGTCATTACATCTTCCCTATTATGCCTGCAGGCCATAAAAAGGTTGAATAGGCTATCCACATCACTTTTTGGACCCAAATAATTGGAATATAGTAAGTCAAAATTTTTAAGGGCTTCTTCCTCTATTTTTCGAATATCGTTTAAAAAAGGCTGCATTTTTGCTACATCAGTTTGAACCAGAAGCCCCTCCGTGTTCCAATGAACTAAATAGATATCGGATTTAAGGTTGCCGAGCGCTCTTCGAACCTTCAAAGGATGATTATACATCAAATCAACCTGCTCGTGTATTCGTTTTGATTGCAAATAGCTAACAAAAGCCAGCATAATCACCAACAGCATAAAAGCTGAAACACTGATTAGTAGCAACCTCGAAATTTTATAATTCTCAAAAATCATTCGTATAATTTTTTAATCGTTTATTTTGAATGGCAATAGAACAACTTTATATCTAAAAAACTGATAGATAACAAATTAGTTAATGGCTTTTATACTCATCGCATCGCTTAAAAACACATGATCCCGGAAAGATTTCCTCAAAACCATGTTTTTCAACAATCCCTTTTTCGGCATCACCGGCTATAAGCAATCCTTCTGTGTTAAGGTTATACTTTATTCGATCAATAATTCTCGCCCTGAACTCAGGTTTATAGTAAAACAGCAGATTAGAGCAAAAAATCAAGTCGAAACTACCAAAAATACTGCTGGATGGGCTCCAATTGTCAGATCCCAGGAGATTAAAAAGCTCAAAAGTCACTGTATCTTTTATCACATCTTTAATTTCATACCTATTGCCGTTATGCTCAAAATATTTTTGCAAACGTCGCAAACTAACATTCAAAACATCCTCGTACACGTAGCTTCCAATAAGTGCTTTGTTAATTTGGTCTTGTTGCATATCGGTGGCTACAATTCGGCAGTTCAGTTTCGATTCTCGTTGTTCCTGTATTTCATGGAATAGAATGGCCAAACTATATGGTTCTTGCCCTGCTGCGCATGCAGCCGACCACACCCGGATTTCTTTTCGAGACTGCTGAAAACTGCTTTCAACCAGGTTCCGAAGTATAGATTGTTCAAGAATGGCAAACGTTAAGTTATTCCTAAAAAACGTACTATAAGAATTAATGAGGCGATTACATAACACTTCCTCCTCAGTTTTATGTTCGGCTACAAAGCTCGCATAAACACTAAGCTCCTTGATATGCAAGTCGTCCATTCTTAACCTTACACCAGTTTCCAGCAGATTATCAGTAAAAAACTGGCAATGGTGTTGCATCAAGAAAGGCAGATGATTTAACAAATCAACCGTAGTAAAAGGCATTCGTGTGTGTTTAGACTGGGTGGCAAATTCAAACATCGAAGATACAACCGTTTAAACATTTTTCCAAGTACTGCGTTAGGTTGATGCATTATTATGTTGAAAAGCCTACCTAAACGTTACCTAATGAAGCCTATTTAACTGATTCACAACAAACCACCAAATAATTATATTTAACACTTTACATTCATTATGAAACACACCTTGTACTACTTTAGAACACTTGCGGCAACACTATTGACCGCAATGTGTATTCTTGGTTTTAGCCAAACAACTAATAACCATATCAATACACCAGAATTTAAGGGTCTAACAAGCATCAACAACCACCAAACTACTTTGGCCGCTGATGTAAAAATTATTGTGCAAGCTTATACATATCCCACTTCTATGTCGTTGGATGGCGAATTTGTAATAGGAACAGCTTTTGGCGGTAGTTCAGCCTATTTTTGGACGGCTTCTTCGGGTTCAACTGCCACAGTTTCAGGAACGCCATATGGTGTTGCTTCTGACGGAACCGTAGGTGGTAGTTTTTCGAACAATCAGTTTTTATACAATGGCAGCAATGTTGAGACAGCCGGAACTTGGAAGGCATCAACAGGAAGTTGGACATTTTTGGGCATTAACCCACAGGTACCACAGGCATTTGCCACCGATTACAACGTTGGGTGGGATATAACAGCCGATGGCACCACTATGGTGGGTATGCAATGGTATCCTGGTTATGACTATAGGGCATTTAAATGGACACAAGCTAATGGTTACCAAGATATTGGAGCTGGCGTAGGAAATGGTTCAAGGGCTTCGGGCATAAGTGCAAATGGTGCTGTGGTATTTGGATGGGCCGAAACTTCGGGCGCATCAAGAACACCGGTAATATGGTATAATAATCAAGCCGTGTTTATTAATAGCAACCAATTCGGCGAGGCGTATGGTGCAAGCCCTAATGGCAATTATGTAACTGGCGAACTTACGGGCATCGGTTTTTTATGGACACCTACATCAACAATTACATTTACTAACACGCTCAACAACAATAACATTATTCCCACAACGGTTACCAACGATGGCACAGTGATGGGCTACACCGTTCCGGCATGGCCACCCATACCTACTTCACGCCGCGCTTTTGTACGCGATAACCAAGGTACTATAACAACATTTAACGATTATGCCGAATCACGGGGTATGAGCAATGCCCAAGAATGGACTTTTTATTCGATAAACGACGCATCGGAAGATGGAAACAAATTTATAGGTGCCGGAATAAACCCACAGGGTCAGGATGTTACATTTCTTATTACGTTCGATTCAAATTTACCTGTTTTTAGCATTAACCCTACAAACATTCAGTTCGGGTCAATAGCTATGGGCTTACAATCCGATTTCGAGCAATTGGTAATCACAAATCAAGGGACTGCCGTTTTATCGATAAACTCGGTGGCACTTGGCGGTAATTCGCCCCTTGAATTTGTTCTTAACGATGCAAACACTTACCCTGCAATGCTAACCCAAAACCAAACCATCACGTTTTCAGTTGCCTTTGCTCCGCAACAACTTGGGGCTCTTGAAGCAGCTATTGACATAGCTACCAATGCTGGCGACTTTGCTGTGCCCATAAGCGGAACAGGGATAACAAATGTTGGCATGGGCGAAGCTTTACCAAAAGCACCCATCCTTTCGCCAAATCCAGCACTTGATTACACGCTTATTAGCCATACTACGGAAATAGCAGGCGTAGTTCTTGTTTCGGCTATCGGTGCCGAAGTTATGCGTATGGATGCCGTGGGAAGCAAACAAGTAACCTTATGGCTAGCTTCCTTACCCAACGGATTGTATTATGCCATGGTTACCGATTTAAAAGGCAAGGTATTCAAGGTTAAGCTACTAATTCAACATTAAGCCTGCATGTTAAGCTATTCATCAATGTAAAGTTTTCCACTTGAGAGCGTATAAAAATTCATGAACTTTTTAGCACACCTTTTCCTCAGCCCCGATGATGAAGAAATCAGGTTTGGAAACTTTATTGCCGATTCGGTGAAAGGGAAAATGTTTGACGGATTCAGCAAGGGGGTACAAGAAGGCATACTTTTCCACCGGTTTATTGACCAATACACCGATACCCATAGGCTGGTAAAAACATCTAAAGAACGCTTAAGCACAAAGTTCGGAAAATTTTCGGCAGTGATTGTGGACATTTATTATGACCACTTTTTGGCCGTAAAATGGCCTAAATATCATGATTTGCCTCTTCAAGCCTTCGCGCAGCAGCAGTACACGTTAATAGCGAACCGCTTCTTCTTACTTCCACCGAAATCGAAGCGGATATTTCCTTATATGCAATCGCAAGATTGGTTAAGCAATTATGCTGATTTGGTGTTTCTACAAAAGGTGTTTGAAGGCATGTCGAAACGTACAAGCTTTGATTCGCAAATGGAAACGGCCACCGCGTTTTTAATTGACAATTATGATGCCTTTGAAATTGATTTTGAGCTATTTTTTCCAGAACTTATCAATGCAAGCTCCAACTTCCTATTGCACAGGGTTTCACAATATGCGAAAAATCAATATTAAAAAACACTATTATCCGGTAAAAAATTCAAACTATTTTAAGAATCCTCACTTCATTACATTACGCTCTGAATGACAGGTTTTTATGTTTGTCGTTGGGTGGCGGCTGCTTGCTTTGTTAGTTGCGCCGCCAAGCAAGCAGCCGCCACCCGCATTTTGTATAATCTCTTGGCATTCTCAGCGTAGCAAAGAATCTCCCAATTTTTAGCGGACATCAATGTTAAAAAAACCTTGTTTCGATAAATACGTTAGTATGCCAAGCAAAATCAAGCGCTATACACATAATTTCAACGCACATGGTTCAACATCTAAATATATTTACTCAGAATTTGCACCATAGTTAGCACCAAAAGGGTCTAAGTCATATGCTTTACAACACACTGCATTAGTTTTAGACCACTAATGGGTTTTGCCAAATAATCGTTGCTTCCGGCTTCAAGAGCCTTTTCCCTATCACCGGCCAATCCATAGGCTGTTTGTGCAATAATTAAGACCTTTGGGTTTATTGAGCGGATTTCCTTTATTGCATTGTACCCATCTTGACCAGGCAGTTGAATATCCATCAGCACCAAATCAAAGTCGTTATGTTGCTTAAAAAGGCTTACCGCTTCAATCCCATTCGAAGTATGTATCAACTCCTTACAATAACTTGCGGTAAACTCTTTCAGCAAAAATGTACTGGTTGGATCATCTTCAACCAGCAAGATTTTTAGCTTGCACAACGCCTTTGGGTCTATACAAAGTTGGTCTGGTTGGTTTATAATTATAGATTCAGCTTGGTTGTTTTGTGACCAGGGAATGGTAAAATAAAACTGAGAGCCTTTGCCAATGGTGCTTTCAACCCATATTTTACCTCCTAACATCTCTACGTAGGCTTTAGAAATGGCCAATCCAAGGCCAGCTCCCTGATAAACCTGCCTATCCTCGATATCCGCTTGAACAAATCGTTCAAAAATGGCCGTTTGCCGATCTTCGGGAACTCCAATACCAGTGTCTTTTACAAAAAACTCAAAAAATGGCGCTTTAAGCTCATAGCCCATTTCAATAGTTCCGAAGGGTGTATATTTAATTGCATTTTTAACCAGGTTCGTCAAAATGGCAAAAAGCTTTTCCCTGTCAGTAAATACAACGGCTTCGTTAGCAGGCAATGGTGTTTTGAGCAAAAAATTCAAGCGTTTGGCTTGAACTTCGGGTTTAAAAAACGTATAAATATATTCGACCTGTTCGTTTATATTCGATTGGTTTATATCTAACTTCATTAAACCAGCTTCTACTTTCGAAATATCTATTATGTCATTTATAATATTTAGCATCCGATGTCCGCTTCGTTCAATTATTTGGATATACTTCTGTTGGTCAGCACCTTTTAAAGTGGGTTGTTTTAACAATTCGGCAAATCCTAAAATCCCATTCATAGGAGTTCTGATTTCGTGGCTCATATTAGCCAGGAACGCGGATTTTAAACGGTCGCTTTCCTCGGCAACTTCTTTAGCCTTTATAAGCTCGCGTTCAGTTTGTTTAATTCTGGTAATATCTCGTACGTTTACAACCACAGCATTTATTAACGAGTTATTCAAAAAATTCTGGGCTACGGCTTCGTACCAAACATAACCATTTGATTTATGCTTATGTCGGTATTGAACTCGGACCATTTTCTCATTTTCCTCAATAATACTTTTCCAGGCGTCGGCAATAACAGGCCAATCCTCTTGACAAATTACCTTTTCGATAGGCCCATACAATTCGCTTAGTGAATAGCCTGTATCACGCACGGCGGCATCGCTAATAAAGAACTGCTCACCCTTTTCATTTATTAAAACGAATGCATCATAAGAGTTTTTAATCATTAAACGCAATTTTTCTTCACTTGCTTCGGCCCTATTCTTGGCCTCATGAAGCTCTTGTTCAGCAAGTTTTCGATGAGTTATGTTACTGCCAAAACAAGAGACTCCAATTACTTCACCCTCTTTAAGTATCGGGTTCATCGAAACCTGCACATACGTTACACCTTGTGCCGTTGGAACGTTGTCTTCGAACGTAAAACACTCACCCTTAAGTGCGTTCTCATAACGTGATTTCCATAGGCTCCGAATTTGTTCGGGCATATTTTCTAGTTTATTGCTGCCAACCTCTAACTGAACGCCGAATGCATAAAAATATTCGCGTTTAAGGTTCTTGTTAATGTACGTTAGATTATACTTCGTGTCAATTGCCCAAATATTATCTTGTGTATTCTCGATAATAGCTTTTATATTGGCTTCACTTTGTTTTAGTTGGAGTTCTGCCTTTTTTTGTTCGGTAACATCATAATTTAATCCAATTACCCTGATGGGCATTCCAGCCTTATCTCGTTCAACAATACCAGCCATTTTAAGGTAACGGATTTCACCACTTGGCCTGATTATCCTAAAATCCGTCTCAAATTCAGAGCCATTAATTAAATGAGAGATTTCATCCTCCTCAATGCGATGCAAATCATCAGGATGAACATGCCTTTTATAAAAACTAAAATGGTTTACAAAATCGGCAGCATCCACCCCATAAATTTTAAACATCTCTTCATCCCAATAGATGCTTTGATCTTCGACATTGTATTGCCAAATACCAAAACGAGCTGCCTTGGC
>CAZKHA010000036.1:0-10159 GCA_964552325.1 uncultured Bacteroidales bacterium | reverse complement strand
ACCGATACGGGCGTTAGGCCAATTAACTCGGATCTAGTGTAACCATACATTAACTCAGCCCCTTTATTAACTTCTAAAAACACCCCTTGCTTGTCTAAGATATAAATGGCTTCGGTTAAGGAGTTAAAAATGCCATGAAAAGTTTCAGTTGTTAACCTCAACCTATTCTCTGACTCCTTTTGTGTGGTGATATCGCGTGCAATACCTTCTAAACCAATAAATACGCCCTCTTCATCGTGTAAGGGCTTTGCCATGGTTCGGTGCCACCGCCAACTGCCGTTCTTGTGCCTTACTTTATACTCAACACCTTCTGGAGCTTCACCATCAGCGAATAGCTTTGTGATGAATTGGAAAGCGGTCTCATGAAATTCTTCATGAACAAAATATGCGAAAGTCTTCCCTATTGCCTCCTGAATACTATAACCCAAAATCTCAGTCCATGATTTTGATACAAAGGTTAACACCCCATTTATGTCGGCTGTAAATATTATATCATGGCTCTTGTCAACTAATACTTGGTAGTCGTTTGCTGACAACATAAATGGGCTTTGGGCCACTTCGGGATGCAGTTGTGCCGCTAACTGTTTCTTTAGCAAGTCGTTTTCTTTCCTTAGATCTGCAATTTCGCTAAGAAGTTGGTCGTATGATTCGCCTAGTTGTTCCATAATTACACCTATTTGTTCATAAATACATTTTTACTATTCACCAAAAGCATAAGGAGTTAATACAAAAAAGATGCAGGCAAGGATCCCTTCATTCGTACAACACTCCAAAAAACTTATCAATCAATATCTTAAAAACGTACGAGTGGTTAGAGTCATGCAAACAAAGATATAATTTTTTCGCTTATACAATAAAGGAAACTTCAAGGCACAAACAATGCACAATCCGCAATGTTACCAAGCACAAAAACCGAGGCTTAGGAGGAATAACTCAGAAGCTTTACAAAACATTAAACCAACTATCAATTAAGCAGTACATTACAAAAAATTCGTTTCAAATAATCTCATCTACCTAGGCTCTTTATAAAAAATCAGGCTAATTACGAATACTATCTAGCATTCTTTTACTTTTGCATATTGAACCACGCATACTGAACGAATGAAAAAATACGCATCAAAAGTTGATATGCCACCGGGCTCGTTGTTTTATACTGGCAAAATGCTACCCGCCAATGGGCAAGTAGTTTTTGCGAGTTATAATGAAAGCAACTGCATAATGCCATGCCTAAAAACACCTGAGGATGCAATAGCCTCTATGGTTGAGGGTCAGGTAAACTGGATACATGTTACAGGCATAGCCGACACGAATCTTATTTCTTTCATCGGAAACCACTTCAAAATTCATCCGTTGGTATTAGAAGACATTTTAAGCACCAACCACTTGCCTAAAATAGAAGAAGTTAACGAAAACCTTTTTATTACCCTTAAGCACCTCGTGTTTGACGAAGCCACTGGGCAAATGCAGACGGAGCATATGAGCTTTATACTTGGGCCAGACTATCTACTCTCGTTTCGCGAGAAAAAGGGCACATTGGACAAGTTTGTTACCGAAAGGCTTGAAAAAGGGGCAGGCAGAATACGCAGCCGCAAGCCTGATTATTTGCTGTACCTAATTTTAGACCACATTGTTGACCAATACTTTTATCTGCTTGAATCGTTTGAAGACACGCTTAATGATGTTGAAACCAAACTTTTAAGAACCAAAAGCAAGATTACTCCACAGCTTATCCTTAAATACAAAAAAGAGTTTTTAACGGCCAAAAAATTTATATACCCGCTTAAAGATGAGTTTCGAAAGATTACACGAGACGGCTCCCCACTGATTGATGCAGGCACCAAAATCTACCTTAACGACATTTATGATCACCTGCTTCAGATTACCCAAACCATCGAGTTGTTCCGCGATCAGTTTATGGGTTTGATGGATTTGCATGTTTCTAATAACGACTTACGCATGAACCAAACCATGAAACGCTTGACGGTAGTTTCCACCATTTTTCTTCCATTAACCTTTTTGGCTGGTGTTTATGGAATGAATTTCAACAATATGCCTGAGCTATCATGGAAATGGGGCTACCCAATGTTTTGGGTAGTGATACTTTTCGTATCCATTGGAATGTCGATTTATTTGCGTCGCAAAAGCTAAACCGCCTTAATTCCGCATATTCGGAGGTAGATTTCTCGGCAAACCCATGCATCGGTGGCAGCATACGCTAACTGGGCATCTGTTAACACATCTGACTCCCAATTGCTGGTTTGTTGTGCCTTTGAAAGCCTAAAGCCGAGTATCATTGCCGAGAGTTTTCGGGCGCCAATCATGCTAAAGCCTATGGATGGGCACAGCTTATTTAAATCAACCAAACCAATTGGATTTATGGGCCCAAAACGACGCAACTCTGGCAGATCGTTTTCGAGGGCTATGCCTACCTTTATCAGATTAGGATTTTCGAACAGCGCTAACAAACTCCTTGTGAAACCTATTTTATTGAGCCTGAACAAATATACCGTTGAAGAGGTGGCTATTTGAAGCAAAGCAACTTGATGACGTTCTCCGCGGGTAAAGTTTGGGCGTGTTTCTGAATCAATGCCAATAATGTCTTCTTGCTCAATGAGCTCTACGCATTTATCAACATCGCTTTTTCTGTCAACCAGCACAATCTCACCTTCAAACTTACCAACCGGAACGGCATTAAGCGCATCGGTATCAATACTCTTAATGCACCCTTCGGTATTTTTTGCAAAAAATGCCAAATCAGTTGTCGAAAACTGGACAAACGACTGCTTTGTATCGTTTTTACTACTTTTGGCTTTCTTGGTCTGGCCAAAGAAACCCCGTTTGGTGAAATCGAGCATGATCAAAAGTTTATCATAAGTTTAACATTTATCTGCCTTGGTGTGAGATAGTTTGGGATGGCATAGCGGCGATTATCAACATCGGTAACCCAAATATAGGAAATGGTATTGCTAAATTGCAGCAAATTAAAGACTTCGGCAGTTAGCCAGACCGATTTAAAATGCCTTAAAAAGCCTTTTACCTCTGAGCCCTCGCCTTTAAGCATCTTCGAGAATCCGATATCAACTCTTCGATAGGGTGGTATTCGCCTTGTATGCAAATATTTAGGGGTTTTGGGAGCACCAAAAGGAAAACCAGTACCAAACACCAAATTTACACTCATTTTATAGGTTGGGTTCGAAGGCAAGTAATCCTGAAAAAACAAATTGAAATTTACGCGCTGGTCGGTAGGCCTAGCTATGTAACCTGGTTCAAAGTATGCACTATCAACAGCTACGTTATCAGTAGTATAACCTGCATGAATTACTTCACCTTTTTGATTGTAGCGTTCCCAATAAAAATCACCTTCAATGTCTTCCATCGTCTTCATTACTGATAAGCTTGCCCATGATTCAACGCCCTTCACAAACTCACCATTCACTTTTAAGTCAATACCCGTGGCAAATCCATGTGCATTATTATCAGCGTAATAGCGTATGCGAACATTATCAACCACATACGGAACCAAATTGTACAAATACTTAAAATAGATTTCTGAGACAAACTTAAAATCGCGGTTCCAGGCCTTAAAATTAAGGTCGCTGCCAGCAACGAGTTGTATGGATGATTGGGCCTTTAAATCCTTGTTAATTTCACCATTCATATCGCGCAGCTCGCGGTAAAATGGTGGTTGGTAGTAAAACCCACCCGAAACTTTAAACACCATATCGCGTTCCCATTTTGGATTAAGCGAAACGGTAGCCCTGGGGCTAATAAGGAGTTGATTGTTGAAATCCCAATACTGCGATCGCACCCCCGCCGTTAAATTCACTTCACGTTGATCGCCCTTAAACTGCCACGAACGCTGAAAAAAGCCACTTAAACGATTGGAACTAAGGCTGATGTTGGTCTTGAGATAATCCTTCATAACCAAAGGCCTGTCGGGCTGGGCCAAAGGATCTAGATAACCCACCGAATCAGGATTACCGGGTACCATATAGCCTGCTGAGTCAACCATTTCCCATTCGCTTATCTTATCGTCAATCCATTCATGTTGGTATTTAAGCCCCCACTGTATAGAATTATCGTCCTTCAGCATTAAAGTACCCCGATGCTCTACATTTGCCACAACGGCATCAAGCATATTGCGTGCATGATTCAAATACGTACCAACGCCCTGTGCCTCAATCACCTGACCAAATGTACTTTGGGTCATATCCGATTCTAATTGCCCTATCCAATATTCCCCAACAATATCATATGTCTCGCTTTCGAGTGTACGGAATGCGGAAGCCATTAGCTTGAGCTTTAATTCTTTGTTAGGCTTATAGGTTGCTGATAATCCACCCATATAGTTCTCGAAACGATCTTTTTCCTGGCCTTCAAAATACACTTTAAGTTTATATGCTTCTTGAATAGTTCCAAACGAGGTTTCCCTATCCTCAGGCACTAGTCGATAAATGTTTAATGAATAGTTGCCTAATGCGGATAGTTCGAGCTTATCAGTCAGATTATAGTTTACGTTGGCTTGAATATCGGTAAAGGATGGGCGATAATCGCCTTTGGTTTGCAAGGTCGATAAAACATACTGGTTGGATTTTTGCCTAACACCTAGCATGTAATTGATCTTCTTGTTTTTTGACTGGTTTTCGATGTGCACGGTTGCACCGAGCAAGCTTAAGGAAGCAGAACCCCCAAATTGGGTAGGTTTTTTATATTGAATGTCGAGCACCGACGACATTTTGTCGCCATATTTTGCTTCGAATCCCCCGGCCGAAAACAGTATTCCCGAAACGAGGTCTGGATTCAAGAAGCTAAGCCCTTCTTGCTGGCCCGAACGCACCAAAAAGGGACGGTAAATCTCGAAATCATTTACATACACCAAGTTCTCGTCATAATTGCCACCACGTACCGAGTATTGTGAACTCAACTCATTATTTGAAACTACGCCTGCCTGTGTTTTAACCAAGGCTTCTATTCCACCTCCAAGGGTAGTAATAAGCAATGCATTTTTTGGGTCGATACGGCTGAGGTTTGATGCACGGATTTGCTTGTCTTCGATGCGGACGCCTTGGAGTTCGGTAGAATTCTCCAACAAAATCTTGTCTATCTTGTAGCGTTCGTTTTCTTTGAGCTGCAATGGGATACGCTGAGTGTGGTATCCAATAAACGAAACCACAACTGTTATTGGTTTTTGGGCAGGCACTTGAAGCTCAAAATTGCCCGATTTATCGGTGGTTGTTCCTCCCGGGAAGCCCATTACCGAAATATTTACCAATTCAAGGTTTTGGGCCTGGGCATTGCGGATAGTACCATAAATGCGTGCTTTCGGTTGCGATTGGCCTAGCACAGATAAAGCTAAGAACAGTAAAACCAGAATGGAAAAAGGGTGTTTGGGGCAAGATTTCATCAGTAGCGGGTTAGGCAACAACTAGTTCAGTTATTATGAATAGACGTCAAAAGTAAGCAAAACAACGCTTTTAGATGAAAGTATAGTACTAAGAAGGCAAAAAAAAAGCTGTTACAACAAGGCAACAGCTTAATTCGTACTATTTTACATGGCTTAATCAATAAAGCCGTTTTCTTTAGCTTCTTTTAGGCAGGCCGAAATACCTTTTTTACTGATATTCCTTAAACCAGAGGTTGAAACTTTTAAAGTTATCCACCTGTCTTCTTCGGGAATGTAGAATTTCTTAACCTGAAGGTTCGGATAGAACTTCCGTTTTGTCTTTGCGTTTGAATGCGAAACGCTGTTTCCGGTTATAACATGTTTTCCGGTTATTTGGCAAATCCTTGACATCGTATTACTTATTTAAAAGGTCTATTTTTTCACAAATGGGCTGCAAAGTTCGTAAAAAATTCAAACAAAACAACTTAATACCTTAAAAAATTTCACCTAAACTTCCAGGCATCTAATTAAAACACTATTATACAGCGTATTATAACTTCAAAAGAATTTTTCGTAGCATGTTTAAGGCAGCTAAGCCAGCCCTGCGGATATTGCGATCCCGATCATCCCCAAACATGAATTCTTGGCTTTGCACTCCTTTTGGACCAGCAATGGCAATCCAAACCAACCCAACAGGCTTCTCATCGGTGCCTCCATCAGGGCCTGCTATCCCGCTAATCGCAATAGCGTAATCTGTTTGTAAAAGGCGGTTTGCCCCTAAAGCCATCTGCTCCACAACCTGCTTGCTTACAGCCCCATGTTGCACCAACGAACTGTAGGTTACGCCCAATTGGTTCATTTTTACTTGGTTTGAATACGAAACGACAGACCCCATAAAATAAACTGAGCTCCCAGGCACACTCGTTATCAGATGCGAAACATAACCTCCCGTACAACTTTCGGCCGTTGAAAGGCTTGCCTCTTTCTGTTTGAGCAATTGCCCAATCACATACTCCAATTGCTCATCATCATACCCATAAATATAATCCGACGCCAATGGGATAAGCCGTTCAACTTCATCATCAACAGCTTGTTTTAACAAATCAAAATCTGACCCTGTTGCCGTAATACGCAAGCGTACTATTCCGGGTGAAGGCAAATACGCCAGTTTCATGTTTTCAGGCAATTGGTTTTCCCATGTCTCGATTCGTGCAGCTAAAAAGGACTCCCCTATTCCGGTTGTCATAATGGTTTTATGCACGATAGCTTGATTACCAGCAAGTTTTGCTAATTTGGGAAGAACATAATCTGCCATCATCCCTTTCATTTCGAATGGAACCCCAGGCATTGAAACCACAATACGTTCATTTGCCTCAAACCACATACCTCGGGCTGTGCCAATGGGATTGGGAATGGAAACACATGATTCGGGCAGAAATGCCTGTTGCCGGTTTAACTCGGTAATAACAAGCCCTTTTCGTTTAAAAAACGCTTCAATATCGTTGTATGCCTCGGGGTTAAACACCAGTTTAGTGTTAAAAAACTCGCAAAGGCTTGGCTTGGTAATATCATCACGGGTTGGCCCCAAACCCCCGGTAACCAGCACAACATCTGATCGTTTTAACGCATCCCGGAGGTTTGTAACGATTTCGGAGGCATTATCAGAAATGGAAGTTATTCGTTCAATCCGGATGCCAATTAGGTTCATTTGTTGGCCAATCCACGCGGAATTGGTATCAACCACTTGGCCAATAAGAAGTTCATCGCCTATGGTAAGAATTTCGGCTTTCATAGTTTACATTTAGCCCGCAAAGATACAACCCAATGACAAGCCGATATGCTATCGACAACAGCTTGCCAATACTATTTTCTCCTACTTTTGCGTTAAGTTTCCAATTATGAGCAACCTCCTGAAAATTATGAGGTATGTAATCCCGTACTGGGGTTATACCTTGTTAAACATAGCCTTCAATATTTTGTCGGTAGCCTTTAGCTTGGTTTCGTTCGCGCTATTTATCCCCATATTGCAAATACTCTTTAACAAAGATCAACGGATTTCGCTTACCGAACCCCCAGCCATTGATAGCTTCACCGAACTGTTTTCTAGTACAGAAGTCCTTAAACAGCATTTTTATTATTTCATTGGCCAAACCATTAATCAGTATGGCGAACTGAGGGCTTTAATGTATATTTCATTGATAATTGTTGTGCTGTTCTTCTTAAAGAACTTGTTTAGGTACCTGGCCATGTTCTTTTTGGCCCCTATACGTAATGGTGTGGTCAAAGACCTACGAAACGACCTGTATTATAAGGTTTTGATACTTCCCCTATCCTATTATTCAGAGCAACGCAAAGGCGATTTAATTGCCCGCATGACGTCTGATGTAACCGAGGTGGAATGGTCGATAATGAGTTCGCTCGAAATGGTTTTCAGGGAGCCTATTACCATACTTGCTTTTCTGTTAGCCCTTTTTTACATAAACCCAATGCTTACGGGATTTGTGCTGATTATGCTGCCAATTAGTGGGTTTTTGATTGGTCAGATAGGCAAAAGCCTTAAACGCACCAGCGATAAGGGGCAGAAAAAAATGGGTTATCTGCTGTCGCTAATCGAAGAAACCATCTCGGGCCTTCGGATTATTAAAGCATTTAATGCAATAGATACCAGCCAGTTAAATTTTGAAAAAGAAAACAAACAATATACACGCCTTATGATAAGGTTGTACCGCAAACGTGATTTAGCATCACCCCTGAGCGAGTTTTTAGGGATTTTAGTTGTGGTAGTGATACTCTGGTTTGGTGGCAAAATTGTGCTAAACCCAAACTCGGGTTTAAGCGCGGAAGTATTTTTGGTGTATGTTGGCATTTTCACACAACTCATTCCTCCTTCAAAAGCCATTGTACAAGCCATTTACAACATTCAAAAAGGGGCTGCATCGGTACAAAGAATCCAACAAGTACTTGATGCCGACGAGGTGATAATTGAGAAATCAGATGCAAACGAACTAAGCGAATTTACCACTGAAATTGAATACAAGAACCTAAGCTTCAAGTACGAGAAAGAAGAGGTGTTGCGCAACATTAATTTAAAAATACCGAAAGGCAAGACCATTGCCTTAGTTGGTGCATCGGGTAGTGGTAAGTCAACCATGGCTGATTTGCTTCCACGATTTTATGATTGCACCGAAGGAGAATTGCTTATTGATGGCATGAATGTTCGCGATTACCGAATTGACCATGTGCGGGGCCTTATGGGTATTGTAACGCAAGAAACCATTTTATTTAACGACACTATTTTCAACAACATAGCCCTTGGCATAACCAATGTTACTGAGCAAGAAGTAATTAATGCTGCCCGCATAGCTAATGCCCACGACTTTATTATGGAAACGCCCAATGGCTACCAAACCATTATTGGTGACCGTGGCACAAAACTATCGGGTGGGCAGCGGCAGCGGCTTAGCATAGCAAGGGCCGTACTGAAAAACCCACCAATCATGATCTTGGATGAGGCAACATCGGCTTTGGATACCGAAAGCGAACGATTGGTACAAGAAGCCCTCGAAAACCTGATGAAAAACCGCACTTCCCTCGTTATTGCCCATAGGCTCTCCACTGTGCAATTTGCCGATGAAATTGTGGTATTGAATAAAGGGGAAATTGCTGAAAGAGGCACACATACAGTGCTGTTGGCAAACAATAGCTTGTACAAAAAACTTTGCGAAATGCAATCATTTGAATAATATTTGTTTATGATTAAAGATAAAATCAAGCAACTTTCAAAGGAATACTTGCCAGAGACTATTGCCATCAGAAGGCATTTGCATCAACATCCGGAACTTTCTACGCAAGAACATCAAACGGCAGCGTTCATAAGTCAGCAGCTAAGCCAATGGGGCATTCAACACCAAACTGGCGTAGCTGGAACAGGCATTGTGGCACACATCAAATGCAATGATCCCGATTCAAAAACCATTGCTCTGCGTGCCGATATGGATGCACTGCCGATAACCGAACTTACTTCAGTCCCCTTTAAATCGCTAAATGAGGGGGTGATGCATGCCTGTGGGCACGATATCCACATGGCTTCATTATTGGGTGCGGCGCGGATTCTCAACCAAATACGCCATGAACTCACTGGCACAATCCGGCTTATTTTTCAGCCATCCGAAGAAAAATATCCCGGCGGAGCTTCAATGATGATTAAAGAAGGAGTGCTAAAAAACCCCGTCCCCAAAGCCATTTTTGGTCAGCATGTTTATCCCGAACTACCTGCCGGAACCATCGGCCTAAAACCAGGAAAATACATGGCCTCGACCGACGAAATCTATCTCACTGTCAAGGGCAAAGGTGGCCATGCAGCTACACCTCATCTAACCATTGACCCCATAGCTATTGGCGCTCAAATAATTGTGGCCTTGCAACAGATTGTAAGCCGAAATGCCCTGCCCACGATGCCAACCGTAATTTCATTTGGCAAGTTTGTAGCCGATGGCCGCACCAATATCATCCCCGACAAAGCACAAATTGAAGGCACCATCCGAACGTTCGATGAAACTTGGAGAGCCAAGGCCCACCAGCTTATTGAACGGACAGCAAAAGGAATAGCTGAAAGCTTAGGGGCTGAATGTGAAGTATTTATTGACAAAGGTTATCCCTTTTTGGTAAATAATGAGCGTTTAACGGCTCTTGCCAAAGAAGCAGCCATAGAATACCTTGGGGCCGAAAAGGTTATTGACCTCGACTTACGCATGACAGCCGAAGACTTTGCATATT
>CAZKHA010000035.1:0-27242 GCA_964552325.1 uncultured Bacteroidales bacterium | reverse complement strand
TAAACCCAAAGAAACAAGTTATGAAAAATATAAAAATCCTACTCGTTGACGATGATATTGACTTTGTATTTATTCAAAAGGCAATGCTTGAAAAAGAAGGATATCAAGTAGTTACTGCTGGTGATAAGCATGCTGGATTTGCACGGGCCCGTGCCGAAAAGCCTGACCTAGCTATTCTTGATGTAATGATGAACACCGATCAAGAAGGTTATGAAATGGCTCGCGAAATGCGTAAAGATGCCGAATTGAAACATATCCCGATCATCATGCTCACCAGCGTAGATTCTATTACGGGTCTCAATTTGAAAGAAATGGCCAAAGACCCCAAATGGTTGCCCGTGGATGCTTATCTGGAAAAGCCCGTGCAGACACAGAAACTGCTTGATGAAATTAAGAAACTACTGAAGCCTTAGGCTGCAGTTTAAAGTGCTAAGTAAACTAAAACAACCCAACCGGTCATTTTACGATGGCCGGTTTTTTTATCCCCTTGTAAATACGGGCTCCAAAGGTTTTGATAATGAATGGTTGTAGAAGTATCCATCGTCTTCAAAAAGCTTTAGGTCATCAGGATTGTGCAATTTGTTTTTAAGGATGAAACGAACCATCATCCCCCTGGCTTTCTTTGCAAAAAAACTTATCATGCGGTACTCGCCTTCCTTGTAATCTTTAAAGGCTGGAGTAATAATTGTGGCTTTTAATGTATTGGTTTTGATGGCTTTAAAGTATTCATTTGAAGCAAGATTTACCAATACGGTATCCCCCTGCTCGCTCAAGGAATGTGCAATTTTGGTGGTTATCTTGTTTCCCCAGTATTCATAAAGGTTCTTAAAATTTCCAATTCTTATGGGCGTACCCATTTCCAACCTATAGGGCTGAATTCCATCTAAAGGTCTTAAAACACCATATAAACCACTGAGTATGCGAAGGTGTCCTTGGCTATATTCTAAATCTTCGGGTGTGAAATCATCCACATGTAAACCCGTATAAACCTCACCTCTGAAGGCAAAAACAGCTTGGAGTGTCTCTTCCATGGTTGGCGAAGTTTTCCAGTCGTTAAAACGCTTCACATTAAGGCTAGCTAAATCGTAACTAATTCCCATTAAGCTTTGCAAATCATTAATTGATAATTTTTTGAGTGCCTTAACTAAATTTGCTGCTTGGCTAGCGAAAGCGAGATCTGTTTTGAGGGATGTAGTTGCTAATTTGCTAAAATCAAGAGTTTTAGCTGGTGAAATTACGATAAGCATCCTATAAATCGGGTTTTATGAAAACAATTCGACGGCTCTTTTTTTAGCGAGTTCTATATATTCGGCTCGCGTATTATCACTTACACTATTTATTGATGAAAAGTATAAATGATCAAGTACTTTAATATCACAAAATTCAAAAATTCCTGTGTTGGTGGTCATATTCAAGGCTTGATACATGCCTTTTTCATAAAGAGATTTCGGTTGACCTGTTGTGTTTATGATAAAAGCTTTTTTTGAGCTCAAGAGCCCGATTGAACCATTCTCAGAGGCTTTATAGGCAAAGCCATAGGCGAAAACGCGATCAATATAACCTTTAAGAATCGCTGGCATAGATGTCCACCAGATGGGATATAAAAAAGTAATAACATCCGCATCACTTATATGCTTCTGTTCAATAAGGATGTCAGCCGGAGTGTGCCCCGTTTGCATAAGCCTGTAGTCTGATTCGGTTAAAACTGGATTAAAACCCAGTGCATACAAATCGCGCACCTTGACCGTATGCCCTAATGAAGAATATGTGGTAATCAATTCATTGCAAAGGGCATGATTAAAACTTCCGTCATTGTAGTTTGCATATATTATTAGGTGATTCATTTCAAATAGATGTGTTTAATGTTTTGTAACGAACTTAAAACAAGTATATATTGTTTTTGTTCAACATTGGGGCCAGCACTTCAAATTGAGAAAATACTTAGTTCTTGCTTAGGTTAAATCGAACTCCAAAGGTCGTATTTAAAAAAGCAATTTGTTTATTATCAGTTTTATATCCATTTGAAGTCTTAAATGTAAAAGCAAAGGGATTAGAGAAAAAGTTGTTTTCCCAAACCAAAGCATAGCATGGTGTGATGTTATACCGCAATCCAAATCCAATCATCCACGATGGAGCCCTATCAATTGATTCGGTGATAATTTCATAGGGTATATTTACCATAAAATATTCTGGTTCATGTACTTGGTATGGAGTTCGGGCTTCTGATAGTCCGCCAAGCACGTTTGCGGTAATCGAGAACTGCTTATAAATCGTTTTCTGGTAAAACACTCCAGCCATAGCTGTTTTTATTACATAGGGATCAGAACGAATATAGGTATCAGCCAAGAATGGGTTAGACTCAACGCGTGCCTCGCCTAAAGCGCCAACATCTACTGGATGCTGGTTCCAGGCCAAATGTATCCCTACACCAACGGTTTTAGTTATAAACCAAGCCCCATCACCGCCAAAACTAAACCCAGGCGTGGTAAAGCTTCCTGTTTCAATGTTTTGTGATTGATATGCACCAACAGGGATTGATATCCCAGCATTAAATCCTATAAAATGGGGTTTGGTTTGAGCATTCACAGCGAGGTGGACGATGCTTATATAAACCAAGAAGAAAAGAGTAAAACGGTTTTTCATGCTTCAATTTGAGGTTTGCAAAAGTAGGCAATTATGTTTCTATGTACATATAGTCTTACCCTTGGCTACAACCATAATTGTGTTCCATGTGTCCTTAAAAAGCTATTGAACGAAGAATATGATAGAGATTGAAACCTATATTGCCTTGTTAAGAGGCGTGAATGTTGCAGGGCAGAAAAAGCTTGCCATGTCACTTCTTAAGTCATTGCTTACTGATTTGGGATTGATGAATGTTCAAACCTACATTCAAAGTGGTAATGTGGTTTTTAAGTATGAAAAGAATAATGGATTGTTTTTGAAGGAATTAATTGAAAGTGAAATTATTAAAAAGTTTGATTTCAGGATAGAGGTAATTCTTAGAACTTGGGATGAGCTTGCAAAAGTTTACCATCAAAAGCCGTTTACTGAGGCTGAAGGCTTTTTGGATACCGCGGTTTATATCACCTTTATCGATAAAAATGATGGTGGTGAATTGGTTAAGTTAGTTGATGATAAGCGTTTTATGCCAGACCGATTTGAGGCTTTTGGGGATGAAATTTACATCTATTGCCCCGGAGGTTATGGTAATACAAAGTTAAACAACACCTATTTTGAGCGTAAACTTAAGAAAACAGCCACCACACGTAATTTAAACACTATCCGCCAGCTTCTTGAAATGGGAAATTAATGTTATAGCCAGAAAACTGCCTGGTTTACCTTTAATTGGGTTTTACGAGTTTGATTCTACCTGCGTTTCATCTTTATTTGGATGCCAGAAGTATTTCCTGCAAATTGATTTATTCGGTATTTCAGCGTGAGCATAATGTATTGGCTTAAGGTGTTCGTTTTGATTTCTTTCAAAAAGTTCAAATCACTTAGTCGCTGAAGGCCTGTGTTTTTGTTAAGGATGTCAAATGCTTCGAGCGTTAATGTTGTCCGGCGGTTTTTAGTAAAGCTATACGAAACTTCAGCATTAATAAGCGGGATGCTTATACTGTTTGAAAAGCCTCTTGCTCCGTAATTCGTGTAATCAGCCGAAAGGTTAAAATGCCAAGCATCAGTAGGGCTAAAACTAGCATCGGCAAAAATGGTGTAATTCAAATAGTTTGTATTCATTTGGCTTTGAATACTGTATTGCGTATTAGTGATGGATAACTGCATGCCTGTTTCGATATCCCATTTGGTTTTTTTGGTATTGTCGAAGCTTAGGCTTAAATCATGGTTTAAGGTGGTGTTTTGATTCTTTATGCTGTTTATAAAGTTGATCCCTTTGTTAAAATTCTCTGACACCGATACATGGATGTTTAAGCCAATGGCTCGGATAGGCGTTGTAAAGTCAATGCGGCCATTAATTCTGTAATCATCTGGCACATTCAATAGCCGTGTGGTTTGTGAAAGACTGTCTGAAACTACGGTGGAGTAACTGATTTTGTTATGGGTATATGTGCCATTTGTGTAAGCAAAAATGGATGTTTGCGAAAACTGATCAAACATAAGCCAGTTTAGCCCGATGCTATGTGTGTATTCAGGTTTAAGGTTTTGATTTCCATAAAATAGGGCTAACGGGTTTTGATTGCTGATTACAGGTAATAGTTGAGATACTTCAGGAAGGATTAAGTTTGAATTATAGTCGAATGAAAGTCGGTGGCCAGTTTTATACTCATTTTCCCAAGTTAAGAAAGGAAGGAGCTTTGAAATAATATCCTCTTGGGTTAATTCTTGGTTTAGTTGTGTTTGTAGTTTGCCATATTCCGTTTTTATGCCTATTACGGTTTTAGTTTTTGTGGTATTGTGCCTTAGGCTTAAGCTTGAGGTTAGGCTTTGGTATCTTTTTGTGAACTGCGGGCTCAATGAATCTATTACCAATTGTGTTGGTTGTGTATTTCCTTGCTGTCGATAGCTTTTTTCATGGCTTAGGAATCCTGAAATTGAGGGTTCTATGTAGGTTTTTTTTCCAATTTTTACAATGCCTGCAGCTTCCGATGTGGCATGTAAGTTTTTTGAATCTCTATTAAGAAATTGGTGCTGAAGGATTGGGGCAGGGATATTGAGAAATTGTGTGATTGTTTTCCAGTTTTCTTCGGTAACACTGCTGCTATAACCCGCTGAACCCGAAATGCGTAGCAAACGAAGGTTTCGCTTACCTTTAAGAAGCCATGAGGCATTGGATTCAGCAGTTAATCGATCTGTTTGGTCTTCGGCAAGGCTTTTGAGCGAATTTACAAGACCCGTTTCATTAGCGTTTTCCGTTTTGGCATCAGAATTATTTGAGCCTTTGCTAATTCCAGCTTTTCCGGTGACAATAAGATTTTGTATGCTATCAGCTTTTTGTTTTAAACCAAAGTTAAGCATGTGGCTGCGGCCGGCTGAAAAAGCTGTTTCTTGCTGCACTTGGTTGAAGGGATTCGTGCCGAAGTGGTTGGTTGTACTTGTTTGAAGTTGCTTTTTATCGCTCCCGTTGGCCAAATAACTAATATAGAAGCGATTGTTTTTAACAGGTTCAAAAGAAAAGTTTAATCCTCCCGCACCTGATCCCACATTTCCGGTTATTGGTTGACCAAAATCAATTGGCAAATTGTCGTCACTTGAAATCCGTATCCTTGCAGAACCACTGCCACTCGAAAAGGACGGAAGTCCCCCACTAAAATCCATATAATCTTGAAAGCTAAATCCAAACTTATTGATATTGTTTAACATAGCTAAACCAGCAAATTGAATTTTTTGGTTGAAGCGATAGATTTTCGCATTGCTTTGATAATGATCAGTCGTGCCAAGCCCTGCTCGAATCTCCCCAAACCAAGCGTCTTTTTTATCGTCTTTGAGCAATAAATTCATGGTTTTATCGCGGGTTCCATCTTCAACCCCGCTCAATTCAGCCTCATCCGATTTCTTGTTATAAACTTGCACTTTATTTATGGCATCGGCTGGCAGGTTCTTGGTCGCAACTTTTGGATCGCTACTGAAAAACTCTTTACCATCCACCAATACATTCCCTACATCTTCACCCATCGCCTTGATGTTGCCATTTCTATCAACGCTCACACCAGGCAGTTTCTTTAGTAAGTCTTCTGCCACTGCCCCAGGTTTGGTTTTATATGCGCCAGCATTGTACTCAACGGTGTCTTTCTTAATAAGTATTGGAATATGTTCACCCGTAATTTCAGTGGTGCCTAAAGTTAGTGTTTTGGGCTGTAATACGATTGCACCTAAATTAGTGGTATTTGTGTTAACTTCAATAGCCCGATATGTGGTTTGGTACCCCATGTACGCCACTTGTAACAAAAATTTACCCATCGAAGTCTTTTTTATCTCAAAATCCCCATTTGGGTTGGTTATCCCAAAATAGGCCAAGGTTGAGTCGCTTGGCTTAAGCAAAGCAGCCGTGGCATAGGGTAGGGGATTTCCTTTTTCGTTGATAACCTTACCAGTTAAGGTGGCTTGCTGGCCATAAATGCTTGATGATGTTAGGATTATAATAGGTATTATATAACGATACATGGTAATTATAATTATATGGGAAACTTTTCTACAATTCTGTTTTTCATTAAGTTCAGAATAATTGAGCTTGTTAAAAATCCGGCTTATATAACCTATAACAGGATAATGGGTTAGGGCGGTTTTGTGTCAATAGAAACAACCTTATTAGGACTGATAACCAACGAATTCAACCCCAATAAGGTTATTCGTTTTGGCATAGAACTACTTTGAAATTTTAATCATGATTGTTCCGCTTCCTTGGCCTCCTTCCATTCCTTGTTCTTTCATTTTGTCATCAACAATTTTGTTGAATTGCTCGCGGCTAACTTTTTTTCCATCTTTAGGTTTTACTAGTTTTGAGGATTCTACCGCTTCATTGGAAACCTTTATTGCAGTAATGGTTCTTTCGCCTTTATCAATATCAAGGGCTAAAATTAGGCCTGGCAAGCCATGGTATTTTCCGGGACCGGTTGAAACGCCAATTGTTGGAGTAAACCATGCCTTTACTTCTTTTTCATTTATAAAGGCAACAGCTTCCATGCATGTGTAATCTAGTATAACACGTTGGTTGCCCGATAGTTTCCAGTTTATTGTGTCTTTGGGGGTCGTAATCAAGAATTCTCTGCCCATAAACTCTCTTTGTTCAATTGAGGTGGCAGTCTTTAGGTCATAAAAGAATTTTTCGTCGGGTTGCTGCATTTTTATAACCATAGCTCCTCCGCCTGCCATTTCCTGTACTTCTTCTTCTTTCTCAGTGTTTTGGTCAACAAGATAGAGGCTAGCTTCCTCGTTAAACAGCAATGTTTTGGTGCTTCTGTTTTCCTTGGGCATCAAATCAGCTAAATGTGCATTTTCGCCTTCCAGTTTTATTTCAAATTTTACAACCTCTTCAAAGGTAATGGTTCCTGATTGGGCTTGAGCTAAACAAGCACTTCCCAAAATAAGCATTGATACGATAAATTTTTTCATGGTATGTGGGTTTTTAATGACAGCAAATGTATGCCGTGAATACGGATGCGATGGTTAACACAACCCCAATTAAGGTTAATTAAGGTTAATCGTATTGAAAACAACATGGTAATCAATTATTTTTGCACAGTTTAATGAAATTAAAAGCTTCTTCTCAGGCATTCCACCTTTAGCGACTGAAGTTTTAGTTGATTGGAATTCTGTTGATAAGAATTATGTTCTACATTACAATCCTATTTGTGTATGAAATTTAAACCAGGCTTAAAAACCATACGCTTGCTTATGATGGCCGCTCAGCTAATGTTAGTTGCGTTTGTTGGGCATTGGCTAAACATGCAGTATCGTGAAGAAGTTAACAATCTCGAAAAGCTTACGCACAACTCGTTTCTTGAAGCTAAGCAACAGGTTTATGATACCCTTATTATGACTAGCCTAATTAATCCAGTGATGGATTCGGTTCATTATAAGTTTGATTTTCAGTTTAATGCTGATTCAATGCCACAAATGTTGAAGGATTTTTCACCTATAAATTGTTCAACTACTAGCAAAGGGGTCCTACGAGCCAACACGGTAGTAATTCAAGTTCGGGATTCGGCTTCTCCTGTAAAAAATAAGATTTCACGTAAGTTAGCTAGGGTTGATGGCTATGAAGGCAACATGGTATTGCAGGGGGTTAAACTATTTATACATAAGGCTAAAGCATTTGATGGTGCCGACATATTAGCTGATTCATTAACAAGAAATGCTGATACTGGTTTTTTAAAACAAGTTTATAAGGACAATCTAAATTCCATTAGCCCCATTCTTGAACCCACATGGACTGTATCCCGAATAGAATCTTCGAAAAACGATGTAGAACAACTTCAAAATGTGTTTTTATTTAAGGACCAAGTTTTAACAGCTGGAGTATCTAATGTTTTGAAATATGTATTCTTAAGGATTTATCCTCAGGTTTTGTTTGCCATATTGTTATTGCTACTAACGGCGCTATCATTTATTTTGGCCTTTAGAACCTTAAAATCGCAAATTAAATTGAATTCACTTCGAAATGAGTTTGTTAGCAATATTTCGCATGAGTTAAAGACCCCAGTTGCCACTGTTAAAGTTGCCTTGGAAGCCTTGCATGGGTTCAATGTAATACATGATCCTGTAAAAAGCTCGGAATATCTCGGAATGGCCACTCATGAAATAAACCGATTGGAATTGCTGGTTAATAAGGTTTTAGCAACATCTGCCTTGGAAAGCAGTTCGCAGTTGATGGCAAATAATGCGGTGGATATCGCTCAACTTGTACAAGATGTTATTATTTCATTACAGCCCCAAATTCAATCATTAAATGCAGAAGTTAAGCTGGAAGTTAAGGGAGAAAATGCCTTGGTTAAAGGAGATCAGTTTCATTTGCAAGGGGTTATAATAAACTTGCTGGATAACAGCCTTAAATACACAGTTGCCGTACCGCATATTGATATCAAAATAGACACAAATGATAGCAAGGTTATACTTACTTTTTCCGATAACGGAATTGGAATTCCGAAAGAGTACCTTAAAAAAGTGTTTATACGGTTTTTTAGGGTACCTACTGATTTAAGGCATAATGTAAAGGGCCACGGTTTGGGGCTTAGTTATGCCGCAATGGTGATGCAATTGCATGGAGCTAGCATTGAAGCCTTTAATAATATCGGAGGCGGAACAATCATTAAACTTGTGTTTAATAAACTATCGGTATGAGTACCAAAGTTTTGTATGTAGAAGATGAGCCTTTTTTAGGCCGAATTGTTTTAGAAACCTTACAACAGCAGGGGTTTGATGTGCGGTTGGTGGTTGACGGAGCCCTTGTGATGCAATCACTTAGAGTATTCATCCCGGATATTGTAGTGCTTGACATCATGTTGCCTAACCTTGATGGATATACGCTGTGTGGCGAAATTAAGGGGTTTGACCCTTCAATTCCTATACTTTTTCTTACAGCTAAGACCGAAACAGCTGATTTGGTAAAAGGTTTTGAAATGGGTGGAAGCGATTATTTGCGCAAACCTTTTAGCCTCGAGGAATTAATTGTTCGGATAAAGAATTTGCTTCGAATGCATTCCTTGCCCCAAAGTCAATCGCCAAGTGAAGGCTGTATAACAATAGGCAAGTATAAGTTTGTTAAAACCAGGTATGAGTTGATTTCGCCTACAAAGGTTATCAAACTCTCGGCGCGAGATATGCAAGTGGTTGATATTCTTGCACAAAATATTAACCATGTGGTTGATCGCAAGCAACTCTTGTTGCAAGTGTGGGGCGATGATTCGTTTTTTAATTCGCGCACCCTTGATGTTTATATCCGAAAACTTCGCGATTATTTGTCAGAAGATTCAGCTATTGAGTTGGTTACCTTGAAGGGTAAGGGTTATTTGTTTATGGTACGCTAACAATTTACCGTGTAATGTTCTTGTGTTGTTTTATGAATAAGCCAAATGGATGGCACTGTAACCTTTGGTATTGTTTTTCGTTAAGGTATAAGCAGTTTAATGTTGATTTTATGAAAACCTTTCTACGTTTATTTCTTTTGTTTGTATGCCTTACAAGTATGGTGGCTAACGCCCAACTAGCTGTTTACAAGCTTACAACAGGCTCAAAGAAGCCTGAGAAAAATGGTGTAATGTATTCTTTGCCTCGCACATTGGTAAAAGTAAGCATTACAATTAGCGAAACAGAATTCATTAAAGGCCCCTATGCCGAGTATGCAGCTGATTTATTGGGGATTCAAAATCCTGTGATGCAAGCCTATAAGGAATATGATCTTGTTGATGCTGGTTTTGAAACCCTTACTGAACCTGATCCCGATCAGTATTATTTTATCGAAGTAGATGAAAAGGCTTCTAAAGAAGATCGGAACTTGGTGTTCTCGTTGTCGAACAATGGGATAATTAAAAGTGTAAATACTTCAGCGCAACTAAAAGAACGCTCCGGCACCATTACCGAAAATCAAAAGCATATAGCTGATGACCGGCTTTTTGAATTATCAAACACGCCATCCATCTATCGCAAAGTTGATACGATAGTCCGCATAGTAACTGTTGACACTGCCACTATTAAAAAGCGGTTTTTTAATACCACTTTCGAAGAAAAACCTTCTGAAATGAAAGCGCGTGAGGCGGCTGACATGGTTTCGCGAATCCGTGATAGCCGATTTAATTTATTAACGGGCTATCAGGAAACCAATTTTTCGAAAGAATCATTGGAATATATGGATAAGCAGTTGCAAGCCATGTCAAACGAGTATCTCTCCTTGTTTAGAGGCATGAAGACTGAACGTTTGTTGACCTTCACCTATTACCTTGTACCCGATGTGTCGCGAACAAGCATAACGGTTTGTCGTGTTTCAAAAGAGTCGGGTATTGTAGATCAAACAGATTCAAAAGGAAGGGAATTGGTGTTGAATGTAAAACGTTCTGAAAACACAAGCCAACTTCCAGCTTGGGTGAGCTCAAGTGTTGATCCAAAAGTACCTGTGATTTTTTATAGAATGCCTGAGATGGCTTCGTTGGCTATAAAATATGGGAATAAAACCTTTGATGAGAAATACCTGCCGGTATCGCAATTTGGCAAGGTAACGCAATTGCCCCTGAATAAATCGCGCCTCGAATTTTATCCTGAAACAGGTAGCATCAAGGCAGTTTATTTTGAGTAAAAGCAGAAAGTGTCTTTACGATTTGCCTCAACCTTATTGCGTTATAGTATAGCTTGCCGAATACGAACGAGTTTTGTCAGCAAGTCTTCGAGTAAATCCAGTTTTAGCATATTGGCTCCATCTGATTTGGCGATGGCGGGGTTTGGGTGCGTTTCGATAAAAATTCCATCAGCTCCCACGGCTATGCTGGCTTTTGCAATGGTTTCGATTAAATCAGGACGTCCTCCAGTTACTCCGCTAAGTTGGTTTGGTTGTTGAAGGGAATGTGTAATATCAACAATAACTGGCATTTGCGTTTTTTGCATTTCTGGAATCCCCCTAAAGTCAATTACCAAATCTTGGTAACCAAATGTAGTTCCGCGCTCAGTAAGCATTACCTTTTCATTTCCTGACTGAAGGATTTTATCAACAGCAAAACGCATTGCTTCAGGAGCTAAAAACTGACCTTTTTTGATGTTGATGACTTTACCTGTTTCGGCAGCGGCTACCAACAGTTCGGTTTGACGGCATAAAAATGCAGGAACTTGCAAAATATCAACATATTGAGCTGCTAGCTTGGCTTCTTCTTCGGTATGAAAATCGGTAATTACCGGAATTCCGAGTTTTTGCTTTACTTCTGCCAAGAGTTCAAGGCCTTGTAAATCACCAATTCCTGTAAATGAGTCGAGCTTCGACCGATTTGCCTTTTTGTAGGAGGCTTTAAAAACATAAGGGATTTGGAGTTTATCGCATATAGCAGCAATTCGTTCGGCTATTTCTAAAGGCATTGTGGTGTTTTCTACAACACAAGGGCCTGCAATCAAAAAGAAGTTTGTTGATTGCTTATGCGTTAATTCGGCTAAATAAGCAGGAATCATAAATCAAAAGAATTAGTAGTTATACTTGTCTTTCCAAAGGTTTTTGAGCCATTTTCGGGTTTCAACTTCACGAGGATTGTTGCCCGGGTTGTAAAAGGTAAAACCCTTTATTATATCAGGAAGGAAATCAATATCAATAAAATTACCCTCATAACTATGCGCATATTTGTAGTTTTGGCCATAACCCAAGTCTTTCATAAGGTTTGTTGGCGCATTGCGCAAATGCATGGGGACGGGTAAATCGCCCGTGCGTTTAGCCTTATCCAGGGCGTCTTCGATAGCCATGTACGAAGCATTGCTTTTGGGAGATGTTGCGAGGTAAATAGCTGTTTGCGAAAGTATTATTCTGCCTTCGGGCCATCCAATTTTATTTATTGCATCAAAACAGGCATTTGCTAAAAGCAGTGCATTTGGATTGGCATTACCAATGTCTTCTGAGGCTAAAATCAGCATCCTTCTGGCTATAAACAAGGGGTCTTCTCCACCTTCAATCATTCTGGCCAACCAATAAACAGCAGCATTAGGGTCGCTGCCCCGCATCGATTTAATAAAAGCTGAAATGATGTCATAATGTTGTTCTCCGCCTTTGTCGTAAGTGGCTAAGTTTTGCTGTATGAGCTGCTTAATGCCTTTGTTATCAAGGATAAGTTTGTTGCCGTGTTTTCTTTTTGCCGTTACAAACACTTCGATGGCATTGTAAAGTTTACGGGCGTCGCCACCCGAAATTCGCAAGAGCGCTTCTGTTTCGGTAATGGCTAGATCGATGCCTTCATTTTTATAATACGCTATGGCTAATTCCGTCAGTTTCTCGAGCTCGTGCGCGCTTAAATGTTTCAAGATATACACTTGGCAACGACTTAAGAGGGGCGTAATTACTTCGAAGGACGGATTTTCGGTTGTTGCACCAATCAGTGTAACGATTCCTTTTTCAACTGCGCCCAACAACGAATCTTGTTGCGATTTGCTAAACCTGTGAATTTCATCAATAAATAGTAAGGGCTGCTGTTCAAAGGTTCCGGCTTCTTCAATCACGGCCCTCACATCCTTAACCCCTGAACTAATGGCGCTTAGTGTAAAGAAAGGCTTTCGAAGCATTTCTGCAATAATGAATGCCAGCGTCGTTTTCCCAACTCCTGGCGGGCCCCAAAATATCATCGACGGAATATTCCCTGATCGCACGGCTTCGTACAAAACAGCCCCATTGCCAACCAAATGCTCTTGACCAATATACGTGTCAAAGTTATGGGGGCGAAGCTTTTCGGCAAGTGGTTGTTGTGCAGCCATTAAAAAATTTTGGGCTTTATGTTTGTTATTGTTTGTAATTAAGTTGTTAGCTGAATACTTGCTGCTTTATACTGTTTAGTGCAGCTAGTGCATATAACTTATCTCATATCAACTACCTCTATACCAGGATAATCGGAAGTTTTGAATGTAAAAGTATTTGGCTTCAAATCAATATTGGTTTGGAACAGGGCAATATTGTATGAGTAGATATTTCCGTTTTTATCGTGAAGGGCAAAGCTTGACAGTTGATTTTTCTTTGTATCAATTACCACCCTGATCTTGAAGAACTTCTTGCCTTCTATCGGAAGTAAGTCTATAATCATCACATTTGATGCACCTTGCAGCTCTTCGCGGATGTATTTGATTCGGTATTTTTTTTGGTACGAATCAAGAAGCGAAGTAGGAGTGAGGTTGTCATCGCCTTCACCCGGATCATTTATTTGAACTTCTTTCGAATCGGGAATGTAGGTGTAAACAGCCTTGCTATCGTTAATAATTATCTGGCCAGCAATGTTTAACCTATACTTATTACCTTCTACCAACAGTAAGCCTTTTTTGCTTTCGTGTATCTTGGCTTCTTTGTTGTCCATGTCGTATGAGAACTCAATTTTCATGTTTTTATAAGCTTTAAGAGCCGCTGAGGTTCTGTCGAGCAATGATTGGGCTTTGGTATTGTTGTTTTGGGCACATAGGCTAGCACTCATAAGCAGCAGTGCAGCAATAAGTTTAAATCCTTTCATTTAGTATTCTGTATTTAAATTATTTTCTACTTTGATTCAGTTGGTTCAAATATTGTTCCAAAGCTTGTTCGTTTGGAATACGAACTTCACGGGCTTTGCTACCTTCAAATGGGCCAACAATTCCAGCAGCTTCCAGTTGGTCAATTATTCTACCTGCGCGGTTGTAGCCAAGTTTTAATTTTCGTTGTATTAACGATGTGGAGCCTTGTTGGTTAGCTACAATTACACGTGCAGCATCTTCAAAAAGGTCGTCGCGTTCGTTGGGGTCAAATTCTTCTTTTTCCGCAGTGCCTTCTTCGGCAAACTCAGGTAAATTGAACGCTTCGGGATAACCTCTTTGTGATCCTATGAACTCCGTTAGATGGTCAATCTCAGGCGTGTCGATAAATGCACATTGTAACCGCAACAGATCGCTGCCGGTTGATAACAGCATATCTCCTCGCCCAATTAATTGGTCAGCACCTCCTGTATCCAAGATAGTTCGTGAATCGATTTTGGAACTTACCCTGAATGCGATACGAGCTGGGAAGTTTGCTTTAATGGTGCCCGTGATGATGTTGACTGACGGACGCTGTGTAGCTATAATTAAGTGAATGCCAATAGCACGAGCCAATTGGGCAAGGCGGGTAATTGGCAACTCAATTTCTTTGCCCGCGGTCATTATTAAATCTGCAAATTCGTCAACAACTAACACAATATAAGGCAGGTAATGATGGCCTTGGTTTGGGTTTAGTTTGCGCTCGATGAATTTGGCATTGTACTCTTTAATGGTCCTTACCTGGGCATCTTTCAGCAATTCATAGCGATGATCCATCTCAACACAGAGCGAATTGAGCGTTCGAACCACAACTCTGGTATCGGTAATTATAGCTTCTTCTGAATCTGGTAGTTTGGCTAAATAATGGCGTTCTATTTTGCTAAAAAGGGTCAATTCCACTTTTTTGGGATCCACTAACACGAATTTGAGCTGCGAAGGGTGTTTTTTATAAAGCAACGAGGTGATGATCGCATTTAGCCCAACAGATTTTCCTTGCCCAGTTGCACCAGCCATCAAAAGATGGGGCATTTTGGCAAGGTCGGCTATAAAACATTCGTTAGCAATGGTTTTGCCCAATCCAATCGGTAGTTCAAATTTTGTGTTAATGAATTTTTCCGAATTCAAAATTGACCTCATCGATACAATCTCAGGGTTTTGGTTCGGAACTTCAATGCCAATGGTTCCTTTTCCAGGGATAGGTGCAATAATACGGATGCCAAGGGCGGAGAGGCTTAATGCTATATCGTCTTCAAGGTTTTTGATTTTTGAAATTCGAACTCCGGGAGCTGGCACTATTTCGTATAAGGTAACTGTTGGGCCAATAGTAGCTTTAATTTTTTGAATATCAATCGCATAATTGTTGAGTGTTTCAACAATCCTACGTTTGTTGGCCTCCAGTTCTTCTTTTTGAACACTTATAGTATCCGATCCATAATTCTCTAGGATTTCGACCGGCGGATATTTGTAATGTGGCAAATCAAGCGTTGGGTCATATGGCATGTCAATCGTTTGGTGCGGGATGCTTTCAGGCTTGTGGTTTGAATCGGGAATGATTTCTTTTTCAGGTTTTAACGCATCTGATTTTGGTTTTGCCGCCAAAGGCTCTTGGTTTTCGATTGTAAATTCTACTTCGTTGGCTTTGGTGGTTCCTGAAGTTTTGGTGTTAGTTTTTTCAGTGTCTAAAGGTTTGTTTACATTCTTTTTGATGAGGAATACTTCGTCCTCATCGTCCAAAGCTGTTTCAGAATCGTACTCGTTTTCAGTACCTTTTTGGCCAAAATCGCGTTCTTTGTCTTTAACGGCATATTCAACCGTATTGTAAATATCTTCTTTGGGTTCGGTTCCGTTTTTTAGAGTTTGCTGATAGTTTTTTAAAGCTTCCTCTTTAAGAAGCTTCTTTTGTTGGCGTTCTAGGGCTTTTCGTTTAAAATAGGTAGCCGGAAAGTTAAGTGTAAAGCTGGTGAAAGCTATAAACAGGAATATCAAAAGGATTATAAACCCAGTTAAACCCAGTGCATTAAGCATCCACATACTAACAATTCGGCCAAAATTGCCACCAGTTATACCAATAGCGCTTGAATAGTCAGAAAATAAAAACCCACAAACTATGGAGCTATAAATAAGGTAGTAAAAAGCTAAACGGAACGACTTGAATAATGGTAAGAGGTTCGTTTTAAACGCAAGCTTAAATCCTAGAAGGAATAAGATAAAGGAGAAAGCATAGGAACCTATACCAAACCACTGATATATAAGTAAATGTGAAAGTGCTGCTCCTAAAGAACCTCCAAAATTGGTAATCTGGGTTTTGCCTGCAATAATCTCACTAAAGCTTAAGGTGTCAATTTTATCAAAATCTTTTTGCCACGAATAGAAATAGGAGCTAAGTGCCACGGCCATAAAAAGTGCAATTGCAATAAATAAAAAACCTATTACCACGGGTATCGACTCATTCCGAATGCCCGTCTTGGTCGGCTTGGCCTTCTCCTGTTTCTTTTTGGCTTGCGATTTAACAGGAGCTTCCTTGGGCTCTGGTTCAGGCTTTTGTGGTGGCTGAGGTTCTTTTTTGAGTTTGTTGGCCTGTATAGTCATTAGTAAGTGTTTTACTTGATGTAAACAAGTAGTTGCTAAGTAATTGTTGTGCGTATTAACGAAAACTGAAGATTTTCAAGTTGTTGTATTAACAACGACCTTGAACATTGTTCACTTTTAGCCAATACTTTCAAACATGCAAAAATACAAAAACCTAGGCACCCCGTTGTGATAAATTACAAACGCACGGGCATCGGAATTATTGGGATGCGCGGATAAAATCCTTTTTAGCAACCCGTTATATAAAAGCTAAAGTTTAAACCAGTCAGCAACAAGACTCGTTTTATCATCTGGCTCCGAAATGTGCCTGAATTCATTGTTGCGTTTGTTGTAAACATAATCCTTGGCCCAGTGTCGGTGGTTCAAGCTTATTTGCTTTACGGCGTCGCAAATGAAATATAGTTCTTCGTTGGTCATGGTAGGGTGAAGCGAAACCCTTATCCAACCGGGCTTCTCACTCAGATCACCACTATTAATTTTGTCAGTTATCTGTTTTGATATCTCGTAACTTACATCTAAAAGTATATGGCCATACGTGCCGGCACAAGCGCATCCGCCCCTTACCTGAATGCCGAAACGGTCGTTTAGCAGTTTTACAACCAGGTTGTAATGCGCATCGCTAATGTAAAAACTAAAAATGCCTAATCTATCTTCTATATGATCAGCAAGTATGTGTAAGTCAGGGATTTTTCTGAATTCGGCAAAGGCTATCTTAACTAGTTCCTTTTCGCGTGCATGAATATTTTGTGTGCCAAGCTGGTTTTTTAATTCAATGCACAAGGCTGTTTTTATGGCAGGTAAAAATCCAGGGGTGCCACCGTCTTCACGAATTTCGATATCATCAATATACTTGTATTCGCCCCAAGGATTTGTCCAGTCAACAGTACCTCCGCCTGGCTGGTCGGGAACAGGGTTGTTGTAAAGTGATGAATCAAAAACCAATACACCTGAAGTGCCTGGTCCTCCCAAAAACTTATGTGGTGAAAAATAAATGGCATCCAGTTTTTCTAATGGATTCTCGGGGTGCATGTTGATATCAACATAGGGTGCAGAGGCTGCAAAATCAACAAAGCAAACGCCACCATGTTTGTGCATAACTTCCGCAAGTTGGTGATAGGGCGTAATAATTCCCGTAACATTTGAACATGCTGTAAACGAGCCAATTTTGAAGCTTCTACTGGCATAGGTCTTTAGTTTTTGCTCTAAGTCGGCAGCGTCCACCATTAAGTCGGGTGTATGGCCCACAATTACCACATCGGCAATGGTTTCTAGCCACGAAGTTTGGTTTGAATGGTGTTCCATGTGTGTGATAAACACCACAGGCTTATCGTGTAATTTGAAGCAATTATCTTTTTTGCTGTGAGAGCAAAGTTTCAGTCCTAGAATGCGTTGCAATTTTGCTACAGCTCCAGTCATGCCAAAACCTGTGGTTATAATAACGTCATTTGGCCCTGCATTAACGTGCTTTTTTATGATTTTATGTGCCAAATGGTACGATTTGGTCATTAAAGTTCCGGTTTCACTGGTTTCGGTATGGGTGTTGGCAACCCATGGTCCGAAAGTTTCGCAAAGCTTGCGTTCGATGGGTTCATAGAGCCGTCCACTGGCTACCCAGTCGGCATATAGCAGCTTTTGAGTTCCATAAGGGCTTGTAAATGTGAGACTATCGCCAATAATATGCTTTCTAAAGGCTTGGAAAAATTGTTCGTTCATGGTTTGGTTGTTGGATAGCTTTTGCAAGCTGCAAATTTACAAGAAAAGCAGTAAACTGGAAAGATGGTATAACTTGTTGTATTTTAGTATATTAACCTTTATTGAATCAAAAAAGGTGGCAATTATCTACGCTCATGCGCAAAGTTTCGGTAACAATCAAGTATAGCAAGATAAAGGTCGTAATCACTTGTAGCAATTACAAAGTCATCTTTTATATTGCAGTACAGCATGAATTGTTTAAGCAATTCAGCATCTTGAATACCTGTTAAACGGCTAATCAACTGCTCGTTATATCGAAAACGTGATTTTTTTTCCAGTTTATCCTTTTGTTTAAGCTCTGCCAATTTCTTTCTGCTTTTAACGTCTTTGCTAAAAATGTTGTACAATGCTTGTACTGGCCCCATGGCAGTTACGCCAAAGCCATCTTCGGGTCTAACATAGTGCTTTATGCCAAGGCTAGCTAAATCGAGCGTGGGTTTTGGTTCATCCTCAAGTTTTAAATTAACAAAGGCATCTTTAAACTCGTCCCAGGTTTTTGGAAAAGGGGTTATAACTACTTCTTTAAGCTCAAATGATTGAGGTAAAAGGATGATTTCGATGGTGTTATTGTATATATATGTATTTTCGGTGAAATAAATAAAACGTGTCATGTAGCCCATATGGCTAATCATAAGCGTATCACCATAAATTAATGGAAGTGCAAAATTGCCATTGGTATCGCTTATGGTTCCTATATGTTGATTTGGAACAATAATGTGCGCATACACAAGTGGTCGATTGTCAAGGTTTGATAAGTGTCCTTTTATGATTCTAACGTTTTGGTCTTGTGCAACAAGCACAAGTGGTAAAAGGAAAAGAAGGATGGAGCACCAAGTTTTCATTCGCTATCATTAGTTGCGGCAAAATTACAGAACATTTTAGGTGGATAGCGAACGGCAACGTTAATTATTGTTAAGGTTTGCTAGCTATAAGTGGTTGATAGAATGTTGGTTTATGTTTAAACAAAAAAGCGCAAGCTTTATGAACCGTTGCGCTTTTTTTGCTGATAAATACTTGTTTATCAGCAGTTTTACATAATCTTAGCATTACATAGAACGTTGATTTTATCCTGAGCTACTTGATTTCAACTTGTCTTTTATGAGCCTAATTTTATAGCCTTAAAACTTAACAGTGAGCCCCATCGAATAATTTAAACCAGCCTGTGGAAAGTAGCCATCCATTTTTTGGCGTTGGTTTTCATAAATGTATGTATAAACCCATGCATTTGTCTCGTACAGATTATTGAACAGGTTGTTAAGACTTATAAAGATGCTTATGGTCTTAACTTTGGGTATGGTAAACCAGTAATCGGCACGTAAATTTGAGGTAAAATAAGCCGGTAGAATTTTGTCTTCATTGGTCGTATTATCAATGTATTGCTTTCCAACGTATTTGTTATTCAGGCTAATGTGCATTTTTTCAGTTGGTTTGGCCACCAGATTTAATGAGCCAATCGTACTGGGCGAGAAAGAAATGGTGGTGTTGCCTAGATATATCGAATCTTGCCCCCAAGTGTCCCAATTATCAATGTATTCAGTAAAGCCTTTAATTTTGTTTTCGCTAAAGGTCAGGTTTCCAGCAACTTCAAAATATTTTCCAAGATTTAGGCTTGCACTTAATTCAATACCAGCTCGGTAGCTTTTTGGTACATTTGTCATGATGGCAGCGCCAATGTTGTTTATTTTACCCGTCAAAACAAGTTGGTCCTTGTAAAGCATGTAATATGCATTAGCCATTGTTTTAAAGTTCTTATTTTGAATTTCATAACCTACTTCAAAATCAGTAAGCCGTTCTGGCCTTGGTAAATATGCATTGTCGGCGTCTTGAAAATTATATCGGCTTGGTTCGCGATTAGCCACAGCAACCGATACATAGGCTTTGCTTTTTGCGGATGTATAATAGGTGACACCTGCTTTGGGGTTTAAGAAGTTGAAGTTGTGTTTTTGGTTTAATTCCTCCAGATTGTCACGCTTGCCTTGTAAGGTATAGTGTACAGTACGATATTGTAAATCAACGAATAATGACAATGGCTTGTTTATATGATAGATGATTTTTGAGTAGAAGCTGGCATCCCTTTTTTCGCTTTGATTGAAATAATAGTTGTACTCAGGAGTGCTGTTTGATGCAAATTGAGCCCAGATAATTCTTCCAAAATGGTCGCCTTTATAGGTGTTAATCGAACCCCCGATTGTAGCCCAAAGTTTGTCTTTTTTCTCGTAGATGGCTGAGAAAGTAGTTCCATAATATTTGTTGTCCATGCACTTACGCCGAATTAGATCTGTCGAGAATAAGGTATCGCTAAGGTTGATAACATTTTGAAGGCCATAATCCGCAAAATCATCGGCTTGTTTAAACGATTCATAAAATCCATATCCTTTTGTGTAATGGAGTGCAAGGTTTAATAGTAAGCCCGTATTAGCTTGATGGCTGATAAAGGCTTGGAAATGATCCTGTTGATAATCATCCACCTGGTTGTTGTAATACAATGTATCGCCGTTTGCACCATAATACATGCCCGCAGGATTAAAAGTTCGATGTGTTTCAAGCATATAAGATGGAACGCCTTCCCAGGCTTGGTAAGTGATTTCTTTTCCTGAGAAGATATTTACCCTAGCTATGGTCTTATTTCCATAGTAACCTCCTGAAAGATAGAAGGATTTTAGATTTGCCGATGCCCTATCAATATAGCCATCCGATGAAATTTTCGATAAGCGGCCTTCAAAAGCAAATCGTTTGTTTAAAAGCCCTGTGCCAAATGATACCATATTCTTTAATGTATTGAAACTTCCGGCTGTGGTATTGATTCCAGCAAAAGGTTCATCAGATAAATGTTTGGTTTGCAGGTTTATACTTGCACCAAACGCTGAGGCACCATTAACAGAGGTTCCTACTCCTCGTTGTATTTGAATATTATCGGTTGAGCTTGCAAAGTCGGGTAAATCAACCCAATATACCAAATGTGATTCAGGATCATTAAGAGGTATTCCATTAATCATGATGTTGATCCGCGACATATCCGTGCCACGAATCCATAATCCCGTATAGCCCACACCTGTTCCAGCATCGGAGGTGATAACTGCCGATGGTGTGTTTTCGAGCAAAAAAGGAAGGTCTTTTCCAGTGTTTAAGCGTTCAATCTCAACGCGGGATATGTTTTGAACCGTAGCAGGTGTTGTTGTTTTGGCCCGTGTGGCTGAGATAATTACAGCTTCTTCGAGTTCAGTCTTCTTTTCAAGCTTCACATCCTTTATTAAGCTGTTGTCAATTGTTAAGGTGTCAATAAAGGTGGTGTAACCCACAAAGCTTGCCGAAAGTGTATACCTACCCTTAAGTAGGTTCTTAAAGGCAAAGTTTCCCTGCTTATCGGATGTGGTGATTTTTTGTTGTGGGCCAACTAGTTGGATATGGGCGCCTTGTAGGTTTTCGTTTTGCCCATTACCAATACGTCCTTTCAATTCCACTTGGGCATAGCCCATGCTTGCAATAAGGACAATAATGAAACTTGTTAGAATTTTAATTCTCATAACTAAATGGTTTTAAAGTATTAAACATAAAACCACGTAGGGAGAGAGACGCAAGTACCGAAGCTTTTTTCCTACGCCGGCATTACCCGGATCAGGTTCAAAGGGTATGATCTCAGCCAAAACAGTATGGCACCCCTAAATGGTAACGAAAGTGCAAAATTAGCACGCTTTTTGATACAGCGAACTAAAATGGCAGTAATACTTGGATGAAATTGTGCTTATTTATACCTAGCTTTGCAATAGAAGCTTTTAATCAAGTATTTGCCTTATAAAAATTCTATGAAAATTCATATTATCAATGGCCCAAACCTCAATCTACTTGGCCGACGAGAGCCTGGGGTATATGGGACAATTTCGATGGAAGATTACCTGAAAGATCTGAATAGAGTGTTTAAAAATGTTGAGATTCAATACTTTCAGAGCAATATAGAGGGGGAAATAATAAATTTTTTGCATCAATCAAGCCTCGGCGCTGATGGCATAATTTTGAACGCAGGTGGATATACCCATACTTCAGTTTCAATAGCCGATGCTATTCGAGCTATTAAAACCCCTGTTATTGAAGTGCATATAAGCAATATTTTTGCCCGTGAAGATTATCGGCATGTTTCATTGCTTGGCCCATATTGCAAGGGCTGTATCAGTGGTTTTGGCATGAGCGTGTATCGTTTGGGGATTTTAAGTTTTCTAGAATCAGAGTAAAACTGACATTTTTTCAGTTGTTTTTAAACGTTAAACTTAACTACTATGGGGATTTACATAATTTTTATTGTTTTTGCTTTAATAAGCTGGTTAATAAGCAATCAGCTTAAGAACCGTTTCGAGGCTTATTCAAAGACACCCACATCAAATGGCATGACGGGTCGCGATGTGGTTGTACAAATGCTTCGCGATCATGGTATTGAAGGTGTTAAGGTAGGGTCGGTAAGCGGACAGTTGACTGATCATTACAATCCAGCCACCAAAACCATTAACCTAAGTCAGGAAGTGTATCATGGTAGCAATATTGCAGCAGCGGCTGTGGCTGCCCATGAATGTGGGCATGCAGTTCAACATGCTAAAGCCTTTGCTATGCTAAACCTTCGTTCATCCTTGGTCCCTTTTGTAAGTTTTGCTTCAAAATGGATGCAGTGGATTTTGCTTGCTGGTATTTTAACCGTGAGTGTATTTCCAGGTTTGCTTTTGGTAGGTATTATCCTGTTTGCATCTACTACTTTGTTTAGTATCATAACTTTACCAGTTGAAGTGGATGCCAGCCGTAGAGCGCTTGAATGGTTAAAAGTGTCGCGTATTACCAATTCAGAAACGCATCATAAAGCGTATGATGCACTTAAATGGGCTGCATACACCTACTTTGTGGCAGCGCTTGGATCATTGGCAACATTAGTTTATTATGTAATGATTTTTATGGGCACAAGACGCAATTAAGCATCGGGCTGTTAAAACTGAAAGCCTGTAGTTTGTTGAGCTACAGGCCTTTTTTTTGGTTATTGTTTTTTGAAGCGATTGGGGTTAAGTTGGTCAAACGTACGGATACCCAATATGAAGTAATCAAACACAATATTTCCGTGATAAACACAACTTACGGGATGCCGTTGCGATTTCCAACGCTTTTGTAAGGTAGTTCCTATTGTTCCCCAGAAGCTTGAATGTGCCCTTACTACCGCCCAAAGATCTTTAAAACCGCCATCAAGCAAGAATTTGAACGAAGCAATTGCATCAAGTAAAAAACGGGATGCGAAAATTGGAATCAGCTTTCGTTTTGGGAGGTTCTTTAAAAGCATGATGTTGTTGTTGCGCATGTTCAAATAGGTCTTCTTCCATGAGTTTTTCGGAAGGGTACCCCCACCTATATGATAAACAACTGATTGCGGGCAAACCATTATTTTCCTTCCAGCGTTTTTAAGGCGCCAACAAAGGTCTATTTCTTCCATATGGGCAAAAAAGTCATCGTCAAACCCGCCGACTTCCCAAAAGTCTTTGCTACGGATGAACATGCAAGCACCAGTTGCCCAAAAAACTTCGGTGTTGTTATTGTATTGACCATTGTCAACCTCTAGGTGTTGAAAAAGCCTTCCACGGCAAAACGGATATCCAAAGGCATCAATAAAGCCACCGGCAGCACCCGCATATTCAAATTTTTCAGGTTGATGGTACGAACGAATTTTAGGCTGTACAGCGGCTATATTTGAATCCGAATCAAGCAAATCCAAAACAGGTTCTATCCAAGGCCCCGAAATGTCAATATCGGAGTTCAGCAAGATGTAAAACTCAGAATCAACTTTTTGAAGAGCTTGGTTGTAACCAGTGGCAAAGCCTCCATTTCGTTGGTTTACAATTAATTCGATTTCGGGAAAGTGTTCATTAAGAAAAGCCACGGATCCATCGGTAGAGGCATTATCGGCAACAATTATGCGGGCTATATGGGCAGAATGTTGTACAACGGAGGGCAGAAACTTCTCCAGGAATGGCTTCCCATTCCAATTAAGAATAACAATAGCTGCCCTCATGTGTGTGTGTGATAATATTTGGAGGCAAATATAGGTTTTTTAGCCTAATGAGATTGTGTCCACCAAATTAATTTGAGCCAGCATCTACGTTTTCAAACTGTATCCTACTTAATTGACTCTTCCATTGTGGGTTGTAAAGTTCGCCTTGCACGTCAGAATGTAACAGCTCATACCCTTTTGGAATTAGATGGGGATTGTAAAACACGAATACTTTGTTTGATTGGTTTTTAATGCGGTAATAATGCCATATTTCATAAGGAACCGCACCTGCAATGCCTTTGTTTAATTCAGTATCGCTTATGCTTGTATTGTGGCCGCTATCGAATGGATTCTCATTCAGGGTATTTGGTGGGCCATATTGCAAATATACCCTGCCACGATCTGTATCAAAACCCTTTACTTTGCCATTGTTATGGGTGAATAGTTTGTTTACTATTTGAACCTGATTAAGGTAATCGAGCCAAGCCCCTTCTGGATTAGCTTCATTGCGCTCGAGCCAAAAATCATAGAAAAAAGCTCGCATTGTTCTTACACTTGCTGATTTTGAGCCCCTATCAATAAACTCTTTTTCATAGCCTGCAGCAATTGGACGCAAATATTTGATGAATTGTTTGATGCTATCGTCAGGATATGCTGAAACAAAGCTTTTTAATAGCATTGTGGAGTCATGCGTGGCCAATGCTGGTAAATAATCGGGGTTGTTGCGTTGAAAAAATGAAGTGTTGAGCCCAACTAATTTGTTTTCTTTGTCCCTGACTTCTATAACCATATTGTAGTTGCCACTTGGTAAAGTTGTGATATCAAAATCAGTAAAAACTGTATTTACCTTGGCTGCAATTTCTTTTTTATGCCGGATAAAATTCTGCACTTTTTTGTTTGATTCTGAGTTCTGGATATAGGTCGAAACGAGGTATTTTGCCGAATCGCCCAGTATTTTAGATGTGTTGTAAATCTCAGCATAAATTGTTAATTTAGAAGATGATGCTGGATAGTAATTGCTAACTTTTGGCACTACATCGTACCCACTTTTTGTTAAGATGCCCGGTTGTGTAGTTTTTGAATAGGATTCAACTAATTGAATACCACTTACAATAACCGATTGCTCATCATAGTTTATTTCAACAGGTATTTCGGTTTTGAATTTTTGACCGGGATTGTTCTTATCCATAATACTTAATTCAAAATTGAACTTCCCACTAGGAAGTACTATCCGTTGCAGATCGATAAAGTTGAAATTTAGTTGGTTTGAGTCGGTTACTTCGGGGCTCAGCAACTCGTATTTTTTGAAGTTCTTTACTAGGTCATTCTCAGAAAAAATCATACTTATTTGTATGGTTGCCTGAAACTTACCATTTGGATTTTTTGTAAAAACTACGGATTCTCCGGCAACGGATAGATAGGTTTCGATGAAAGACCCTGTTTCTGGGGCATGAAAAGTTGCATAGTTTAAGTTGGCCTTAAGTTTTTTAGTTTGAGCGTGCGTTTGAACACCGGCGATGATTACCAATAGTAAGAACAGAATTTTTTTCATGGCATGATACATTAGGGCAGTTTTCAAAATGAAAATTAAATCTAAAGCTGATATAAAATAGTGGTTTATGGCATTTTAAAGAAAAAATAACCAGATATCAACTGTTCCATCAGATTGATTACAAAAGTACATATTTGTACCCTACTTTGCAACTCAAAATCTATGAAAAGCCTGTTCGCATCGCCGAAAAAGGATGTTTTTTTAGGCAAGGTATTGCGGGGAATGAAAAAAGTAGTACTTTTGCCCCCGGAGAGATGGCAGAGTGGTCGATTGCGGCGGTCTTGAAAACCGTTGACCGTTTACGCGGTCCGGGGGTTCGAATCCCTCTCTCTCCGCCAAAAGTTTCAGAAGATGGCCTCCATCTTCTTTTTTTGCTTAATGACCACAGGAGAGATGCCAGAGCGGTCGAACGGGGCGGTCTCGAAAACCGTTGTACTCTTACGGGTACCAAGGGTTCGAATCCCTTTCTCTCCGCAACAGAAGATGGAAACATCTTCTTTTTTTTTAGCTGAACGCAGGGTTGCTAGGTTGGCTAATTCCAACAAGGTTTACAATGGCGGATTACCATTGTAAAAAGAGTGCTAAGAAATTTACTGATTAATAGGGAGCAAGAAGCAGTTAATTACTTAATTGGCAGCGACAGGCAAAGTTCATTTTCGATATACGCTTCCAATAGGTCGCCACTATTCACTTTCCCGACACCTGCTGGAGTTCCGGTGAAAAGCATATCGCCTTGCTTAAATGTAACAAACTTTGAAACATACGATATTTGTTCTTCAACACTGAAGATCATTTGAGAGGAGTTGCCTTCTTGGACGGTTTTGCCATTTATCACCAATTTGAAGTTTATATTGCGCAGGTCAGGAAAATGCTCAATGGGGTAAAAGCGCCCAAGTGGTGCCGAGAAATCCCATGATTTGGCCATTTCCCAGGGCAAGCCTTTTTCTTTGCAACGGTCTTGAAGGTCGCGGGCGGTAAAATCAATTCCAATCCCAACTTCGTCAACGTAATTAAGGGCAAACTTTTCTGAAATGTGTTTGCCGAGTTTGCTGATTCTAAACACCAACTCGCATTCGTAATGCAGGTTATTCGTAAAGTTGGGTATGTAAAAGGGGTGATTTTTAGGCAAAAGGGCGCTTTCGGGTTTCATAAAGAAAACCGGTTCGCTTGGTATTTGGTTGTTGAGCTCTTTGGCATGATCGCCATAATTACGCCCAATGCAGATGATTTTCATAGAATTCTTTTGGACAAAGGTAGGAAATGTATCTAAATGCCGTTTTTGGTGTACTAACAAAGGAACACCCAATGCAGTTGCAATTTTGTAATTGTGAGTTTTATTGAATTGATCTTCAGTTTAATAAGTTCATCGTCGATAAGTCTTTGGACAATTAAAACCTGAAAGTTGATTCATGCAGATGAAGGTATGAGCTTTCTAATGAAGCGAAATCAGTTTATAATTTGATTAGTACAAGTTGTTTGTTAACAGTTATATGAGCACATCTGTTAAGCAAAGCAAGGTAAGATGTTTAATTTTTTCATGATTTTTTTTCTGGAATGCTTGCCAGTTTCACAAAAGCCCGTATCTTTGCAGCGTAATTCAACACACGTTCTGTTACAAATCGGGAGTTTAGCTCAGTTGGTTTAGAGCATCTGCCTTACAAGCAGAGGGTCACA
>CAZKHA010000034.1:0-27969 GCA_964552325.1 uncultured Bacteroidales bacterium | reverse complement strand
ACCTCTTCTTTAGCGCAGCCGGCAAAAAGTATGGCAATAAGTGCAACTAAGACAAACTTAAACTTTGAAGTTTTCATAGCTGGTTGTTAAGAGGTTTTTTTGCAGGTAGAAGCACCTAATGGGCAGTACAATGGGCAAAAACCAATTAAGGCTGTGGCTAATGGCACAAGAGCTACCAAACCCCACCAACTTTCGAAATAAACACCTAAAGCCCCAATAACAACCGCGGCAATGATGCGTATGGTTTTGTCAATTTTTCCAACGTTCTTATTCATAATCTGTAACTTAGAATTAATATTTGAGTTAATGCATAAAAGGTAATCCAACCTTATTATTACAAGCATAGTAACAATCTACATCTTGCAATGTTTATTTTAGTGGAATGTGTGTTAAAACTTGACCAGAAACGAAGCGAATTTCCGGTATTTTTTGTACGTTTGTTCACTCATTAATCAGAACACTCAACATGAATAAAAAAGTTATGATTGTACTTAGTGTGGCATTTTTTAGCATGCTGCTCGCTTGTAAATACAAGCCAAAGTCATATACCAGTTTCGATCAATATCCTGTTTATGAAGGCAATGACATGGAATTGGTTTATACCGCCAACCAAAGTTCTTTCAAAATTTGGTCGCCAGCTGCCGAAGCTGCTGAACTTAGGCTTTACACACAAGCCAGTGATACAACTCCTTTAGAAATTGTAGAACTTCAACCATCGGAACAAGGCACTTGGGTAGCGAAACTACAAGGCGATAAAAAAGGCTTGTTTTATACGTTCCGAACCAAACATAAAGGAGCTTGGTTAGCAGAAACCCCGGGCATTTGGGCCAAGGCTGTGAGTGTTAACGGGCTAAAAGCCTGCATCCTTGATTTGCAAGAGACCAACCCCCAAGGTTGGGAAAACGACAAATCGCCTGATCAACAGAGTTTTGCTGACATTGTTCTGTATGAGCTTCAAATTCGTGACATGAGCATAAGCCCGAAATCAGGCATAACCCATAAAGGTAAATACTTAGGCCTTGCCGAGGAAAACACAAAAAACGCCTTTGGATCGCCTACTGGGCTCGATCACTTAAAAGAAATGGGCGTTACGCACGTGCATTTATTGCCTTGCTTCGATTTCAAATCTATTGACGAAACCCAACCCGATTCAAAATACAATTGGGGCTACGACCCTCAAAATTACAATGTGCCCGAAGGCACCTTTTCTACCAATCCAAGCGACCCAGCCATACGTATAAAAGAATTTAAAGAAATGGTGATGGCCTTGCACCGCAATGGGATAAGGGTAATTATGGATGTGGTTTATAACCACACAGGTGGGGCCAATGAGCTTTCAAACTTTAACTTGATAGCCCCTGGATATTACTACAGATTTAACGCCGACAGTTCCTATTCAAATGCCTCGGGTTGTGGTAACGAAACAGCTTCGGAGCGCCCAATGATGCAGCAGTACATAGTTGAATCAGTTAAATACTGGGCCACAGAGTACCACATAGATGGTTTCCGATTCGATTTAATGGGGATACACGATACCGAAACCATGAACAAGGTTCGTACAGCCCTAGATGCCATAAGTCCCCAACTATTTGTTTATGGCGAAGGCTGGTTGGCTGACCGAAGCCCTTTGGCCGAAGAGAAAAGGGCCATCAAAAGCAATGTACCGAAAATGCCACGTATAGCTGCCTTTAGCGATGAAATTAGAGATGCCGTAAAAGGCCCTTGGAATGATAATAAAGCCACCGCCTTTGCTTCGGGCAAACCCGGACTTGAAGAAAGTATTAAATATGGTGTGGTAGGTGGAATTCAACACCCTGATATTGATTACACTAAAGTAAACTACACCCAACAGCCTTGGGCAACAGAGCCCACTCAATGCATCACCTACGTTTCGTGTCACGACAACCACACACTTTGGGATAAATTCAAGCTCACCTGCCCTAAAGCAACTCAAAGTGAATTAATTAGGATGAACAAACTTGCAAATGCCATTGTGCTTACTACGCAAGGAGTTCCCTTCTTACATAATGGTGTTGAGATGCTACGATCAAAAAAAGGTGTTGAAAACTCTTTTGAATCTCCCGATAGCATAAACATGATTAACTGGGATTGGAAATACCTGTATAAAGATGTAGTGGAGTTTCATAAGGACTTAATAAAACTACGCAAATTGCATCCAGCTTTGCGCATGGGAAGTGCTGATAATGTGCGTAATAATCTCCGTTTCCTAAATGTAAACGAACCAAACCTTGTGGCATTTTCGCTGAATGGTGCTGCGGTTAACGACAGCTGGAAAGATGTGATAGTCATTTACAACGGCAATAACAAACCCATAACTTACGAAGTACCCAACAAGCCTTGGAAGGTTTACCTAGATGAAAACAGGGTATGGCTTGACGGAAACCCATTGCTTACAAAAGGAAAAGTGATAGTGCCAGCAATTTCGGCAGTAATTATAGGCGTAACAGAATAACACAATCCCAATGAACACCAAACGACTAAAGATAATTGAAAACGATCCGTGGCTAGAAGCTGTTGAAGACGAGCTAAATGCACGTAAGGAAAGGTACATTGCACGATTAAAGGAAATTGAAACCTATGCAGGAAGCCTACTAAAATTTGCCGATGCTTACACCTATTTTGGGATTAATTATGACAGCAAAGCAAAAGGCTGGTATTATAGGGAGTGGGCTCCAAGGGCGCGTGATCTCTGGTTTTTTGGCGATTTCAACAATTGGGATAGGCATAGCCACCGCATGACCAAATTAGCAAATGGCGTGTGGGAACTGTTTTTGCCCGAAAGCCAATACAAAGGCAAATTTAAACACCAAGGAAAAGTTAAGGTTTTAGTTCATGGCGATAATGGATGGTACGAACGAATTCCGGTGTATATTAAACGCATTGTGCAAGATATAAACTCTCGCGACTTTGCGGGGCAATTATGGTTTCCGAAGAAAAAATTTGCATGGGAAGATTCGGCATTTAACCCTGGAAAGCTAAAAAACCTTTTTATTTATGAATGCCATGTAGGCATGGCGCAAGAAGAGCCCAAAGTAGGCACCTATAACGAGTTTACTCAAAATGTTTTGCCTCGTATTAAAGAAGCCGGATACAATACTATCCAAATGATGGCAGTTGCCGAGCACCCTTACTATGGTTCGTTTGGTTATCATGTAAGCAACTTTTTTGCGCCCACTTCCCGTTTCGGCACGCCCGAAGATTTAAAAAACCTGATAAATGAAGCCCATAAGCTTGGCATAGCTGTTATTATGGATATAGTTCATTCACATACGGTTAAAAACTTTAATGAAGGCATTAATTGCTTCGATGGCATGGATGGGCTGTACACACATTATGGCGAACGGGGCAACCATCCTCATTGGGATTCAAAACTATTTGATTATGGAAAAACGGAAGTATTGCAATTTCTACTATCCAATGTAAAGTATTGGCTCAAGGAATTTCATTTCGATGGCTTCCGGTTTGATGGTGTTTCGAGTATGCTCTATTATCACCATGGTTATACCGATGGCTGGGATCAGCAAAAATATTATAAGGAAGGCGTAGAATGGGACTCAATTACGTATCTTACACTTGCTAATACGCTTATACACAAAATTAAACCCAACGCCATCAGCATTGCCGAAGATGTGAGCGGCATGCCTGATTTATGCCATCCAATTGCGCATGGTGGCATAGGCTTCGATTATAGGTTAGGCATGGGCATCCCCGATTTTTGGATTAAAATGCTAAAAGAAAAAAACGATGAGGATTGGGATATCGGCGAATTGTATAAGACCATGCTTGATCATAAGTTCGATATTAAAACCGTGGCTTACTGCGAAAGCCACGACCAAGCATTGGTAGGTGATAAAACCATCGCCTTCCGCCTGATGGATCAAGAAATCTATTATCATATGGCCGAAAGCGATCAAAATATTGTGGTTGACCGCGGTATAGCACTTCATAAATTGATCAGGATATTCACACTGGCATTAGGTGGCGAAGCTTGGCTAAACTTCATGGGAAATGAATTTGGGCACCCTGAATGGATCGACTTCCCTCGCGAAGGAAACAAATGGAGCAGTTGGTATGCCCGCCGGCAATGGTCGCTGGCCGATAATCCGGCTTTAAAGTACAAATACCTCTTGCAATTTGATAAAGCCATGTTGCAACTTGCAAAGGATTATGGGATTATGGATTCAGCCTACCCCGTTGAACTGAATTTGGACAACACCAATAAAACCATTGTTTTTGAACGTGCAGGATTGGTTTTCATTTTCAACTGGCATCCTCGTAATAGCGTGCCCGATTATGCCTTCCCTGTTCCTGAACCTGGAAAATACAAAGTATTGTTATGCTCTGACGATTGGCAATTTGGAGGCCATGGTCGAATTCATGCCGCTATTGATTACCAAGCCTTCCCTGGCCCAGAAGGGAAGGGCGTGGCAAAAATATATAACACCAACCGCACGGTAACCGTACTAAAAAAGATATAACTATCAAAATCAGAGGATAATATAAACTATTATACTGCAAATTTTTTTAACAAATTTGTACAATAGGATAACCTTTGAGATACGGTTTTAGATGCACTCAAAAAAGTTAAGTCAACACCTTTTATAGCATGGGTGCTGATAGCTGTGTTTAGTGGCTTCTACCTCGGACTTTAGTCATTCCATGAAATTTTTTTCAACAACTATGACAATTTCATGGTAATGAGCCTTATATTTGCATAAAAAATGCAAATGGCTAAGCACACTCCACTCTTACTTGCATTGTTTATAGTCTTCATGGTTTCATGTCAAAAAGAACCTGTGCAATCCTCCATAACTTCGCTAAAAGACTTAAAAGCCGATGCCAATTTTAGTTGGAATACCCACAAAAATGTGACTCTGAAAATAGCTCACCCGCCTAAAGGCATTTTATTGGTAACCAACATAGCCCAAAACACACGTTTGGCAACTGTAAACTGTAAAGGAAATGAAGATTATATCACATTGCCCTTAAATATTCCAGCTTACACATCAGCAGTAGTAGTAAATGGTACTAAAATTACCTTAAAGGAATCTATAACAGATGTAAACCTTGCGCAGCTTAAGCATTCGGAATCAAATTATTCGATGGCTTTTAATGGTACCGATCAATGGATAAAAGTTCCATCTTCAAATTACACCTTTACCAACCAAGTTACTTTTGTAGCATGGGTAAAGGCAGATGTAAACAAGACCGCCAAAATTCTTCAAAAAGGCGATTGGGATGGGAGCGGTTTAGGACAGGACCTTTGGGAAGGTTGGCAGGCATCTTTTGCCATGAACGATGGGACCTCTACTGATTTACACATAAGCCAACGGCCCACATTAAACACTTGGTACCATCTTGCTTCCACTTATGATGGAACTTCTGCAAAACTCTATATTAACGGTCAATTGGTTAAAACCATAAATGTTGGCAAAACCTTGCGCTCGAATGGCCGCGATATTTCCATTGCTGCTGATAATGGGAACCAAAAGTTCTTCCAGGGCAAGCTCGACGAACTTGGAATTTATGGGCTAGCCCTTTCACAACAACAAATACAGCAACTTATGGGATTGGGCGCCCCCTTGATGACCAATAATTTAATTGCTTATTACAACCTGAACGAAGGCAGCGGAACTACAGCCTACGAGCAATCGCTTAACCATTACAACGGCCAAATTATTGGTGCCACATATAACACCGATGTTAGTTATGCTGCCATATTAGATGATGATAATGATGGCGTTGCCAATTCCTGGGATGATTACCCATTGGATGCATCGCGCGCTTTTGATACCTATTGGCCTTCAGCCGACTGGTATTCGTTAGCGTTTGAAGACCTTTGGCCAGCCCAAGGCGATTATGATTTAAATGACTTAGTTGTAGATTATCGGTTTAAAGTTGTTACAAATGCCAGCAATCAAGTGGTTGAAATGTTTCCAAAATTTGCTATTCGGGCAATAGGTGGTGGCCATCACAACGGTTTTGGTTTTCAACTTGAACCCGCTATTGCAACCGACCAGATTTCGGTTAGTGGAACCATCTTAACCTCCAATTACATAACGCTAAATGCCAGTGGATTAGAATCAGGGCAAAACAAACCTACCTTTATTGCTTTTGATGATGCCTGGGATTTGGTAACACCCGTTTCCGGGTATTTTGGTTTTAATGTTTCGCCCAATGCTCCTTATAGCACTCCAGATACTGTTCAACTGCAAATCAATTTCCAAAATCCAGTAGTATCCATTTCCGCACTTAACTTAGCCTCATTCAATCCATTTATCATCGTAAATGGGATCCGTGGCCGCGAAGTTCATTTAGCAAACCACGCACCCACATCAAAAGCGGATGCAAGTTTGTTTGGAACACAGGCTGATAATAGTATTCCGCAGCAAAACCGTTACTATAAAACTTCCAATAATCTGCCATGGGCTATCAATGTTGCCACAACCTTTGAATACCCGGTTGAAAAATGCGACATCATACAGGCTCATTTAAAAATGGCTGATTGGGCTATTAGTGGTGGAACCACCTTTCAAGATTGGTACCTAAACCTAACTGGCTACCGCAACCAAAGCAACATTTTTCAACCCTAACTGATTGTATTTTAATTTTTAAGCCCTATTTAAACGAAAAGCACGATCAAAACCCCATCATACTTCTTATTAAACCTTGTTTCCCAAATTGCCATTATCAACCTTTCAAAAGCCTTCCCAAGATTAATTTGAACAAGGTTAATAAAAGTTGCTAAAGACAAAACTTTAGTTACAAGCGATTGTTTATTCTAACCAACGTATCGTTGCTCCTATAATGTGTAGTGTTCCGTAAAGCAAGCCCGTTCTGAATTCCAATTTTTACAACACAAGTATATTTTTTGCCACCGATTCTAATCAAACGTTAATCGATAAATAAGTTTTAAGCGAAGTATAAAGTGTCAATACTACACTATCCTAGAAAATCTATCCTTTGGGCAGCAACTTAGATTATCGCAATTTAGAAAGATTCTAAATAAACATATAAAATCTATTTAACCAATAAATTAGCTATTTATCATACAAATAATAGGCAAGTTGTTATACAAGAAATTTATTACATTCTGAACAACACATTAATAAAGTTACTATCTTCGTGTTAAACTTACACTTAAACCTTTCTACTAATATGAAAAGCACTCTAAAACTCTCTTGGGCACTGATAATCATACTATTAGTGTCTTTTGTCAGCTCGTGTAAAGAAGACGAGCAAGAACCCGATGTAATGTCAAGTTTCACCTTTACTGTAGATGCAACTGATTTCAAGAAAGTTACATTTACCAATGAATCCAAGAACTTTCAGTCTGTTTCATGGGATTTTGGCGACAACTCGGCTTTATCAACCGAAAACAATCCAGTTCACACGTATGCTGGTGAAGGTCAATACGTTGTTAAGCTAACTGCCATTTCACCAAGTAGTATTAAAGACGTTTACTCAGTAACCGTAACTATTGCCGACCCCAATGTTGATTTGGGCAAACTCACAGGCGAAACATCAAAAACCTGGAAGCTTGTGCGCGAAGGCAGCTCCACCGCAACTTATTATCCATACACAGTTGGGGAGTTGAATCCTGATGGAACCCGCAAAGGTATTTGGTGGCAATTTGGTAAAAATGAGGCCTTATCAAAAAGAACATGTTCTTTAGATGACGAGTTCACTTTTACACGCGCCGGTCTTACATTTGCACGTGATTTGAAAGGTGGCTTCTGGGCTGGTGATGGCGGCATTTATTCAGCACCAGTTGAATTCTCATGCCAAGAAGTGGGTGCCCCTGGTACCACTGCAAATAAGGAAGGTGTTGATATCACCCCTTGGCGTAATTTTACAGGAACATTTGTATTGACCCCCGGAGCACCCCAAACACTTAAGATTGTTGGACTTGGTGCGTATATGGGTCTCGAAAAAGTTTCTACACATGAAGAAGTTAAGGTTCCGCAAGAAGAAGTAACCTACGAAGTGGCCAAATTAACAGATGGAACAATTGATACCTTGGTAATAGTAGCCAATTACGATTTTGATGATGACCCAGAAATGGATGCTTATTGGGAATTTGTTTTTGTACATTATGATAACCCAGCCGATGAGCCACCTATCCCTGCTGACAAACCCGATGCAAAATTCTCGTTTACAGCGGATGGCTTGAATGTAACTTTTACCAATACCTCAACAGATGCCACTTCATACCTTTGGGATTTTGGCGACAGCCAAACCTCTTCAGAAATGAACCCAGTACACACCTATGCTTCTGATGGAATTTACACCGTTACGCTAACTGCCACCAACGAAAACGGCAGTACAATAGCCACTCAAACCGCATTTGTTTCTGCCACAGAACTAACCGAAGCCTTGTTACAAGGAGGTGCCTGGAGAGTTCGTGCCGAAGAAAAATCAGTTTTTGTAGGCCCCGGAATGGGCGATCCATCTTGGTGGGCATTGCCTAAAGACTTCTTGGTTTCGGGAGCAGGCGAAGATGATTGGACTTGCATGCCAGACGATGAATTTATATTTGGTGCAGCTGGTGTATATACCTATGATACAAAAGGATCGGCACGCAACGACGGATATTTTGGCGGAACAAAAGGCTGTATTGACGATGCTGGCATAGCTGCTAGCGGAAATGGAGCAGCATTTGGTTCAGGCACACATTCATATACCTTCACCCCAGCCGGCAAAGCCATGAACGTACGTCCAATGATTACGTTAACAAATGGAGCTACCGGAGCCGCATTCCTTGGCTTTGTTAAGGGATTTAACGGCGTAGCCAGTGGCGTAAAAGGTGGCGAAAACACAGATAATGCTGTAGCCCCCAATTTCGGTTCAGCCACAAATACTTATGAAGTAATTGGCTATGCCAACACCGGATTTAAAGAATACCTATTTGTAAGTGTTGATATTTCGGAAGCGCATGATGGTTCTGCATCATGGTCGATGATTTTAGAACGCTAAGAACTATAACTACATAGTATTACCGAGGGTGAGCGAGATTAAAGCTCGCTCTCGGTTTTTCATTTAATAACCTAGCTAAAATACTTATAACTAATAATTAACATACTAAACACATGAAAAAAACGATTACCCTTGTTTTATTTCTAGTGCTAACCGCGGTTGGATTTTCGCAAACCTTAACCATTAAGGGAAAGGTTACCGATGCCAGCGGGCAAAGCATACCAGGCGTAACCGTGTTAGTGGTGGAAACATCTACAGGCACGGTTACAGATCTTAATGGGAACTACGAATTAAAAACCGATGGCAAAACCCTAAAATTTAGTTTTGTGGGTTATATTCCACAAACAGAAACCATTAACGGCCGTACAACGATAAATACTGTTCTGCAAGAAGACCTTAAGCTACTGAACGAAGTGGTTGTGGTAGGCTACGGTACACAAAAAAAGAAAGACCTAACTACTGCTGTTGCAGTGGTTGATGAGAAAGAACTAAAAGACCGCCCGCTCTTTAATGCTGCCCAAGCTTTACAGGGGAAGGCAGCTGGGGTGCAAGTAGTTCAACTCAGTGGTAAGCCAGGTGCTGAGCTTTCGGTACGTGTACGTGGCGCCACTTCGGTAATAGCTGGTAACGATCCACTATATGTGGTGGATGGAGTATGGATGTCAGATATTAAAAGCATCAATCCGAACGATATCACCTCGATTTCAGTCTTAAAAGATGCTTCTGCCGCTGCTATCTATGGGTCGCAAGGCGCCAATGGGGTTGTATTAATAACCACAAAACGTGGTAATTCCGAATCACCCTCCATTCAATTTAACACCTATTTTGGGGTTTCTAACCTGCGCAAAACCATTGATGTGCTGAACACTAAGCAATACCGCGACCTAATGGAAGAAATTGCCCCAGGAAGCATGGATCCAAGTGCTACAAATTTTAACAACTGGAGCGATATTGTTTTTGGAACTGGCTATAAACAATCGTACCAGTTATCAACTTCGGGCGGTACTGACAAATCAAAATATTACATCTCTGCCGGATACATGAGTGATGAGGGTATTGTGAATCCTGCTCGTTATGATCGCATCAATATGAAGGTGAATTTAGACAACCAAATTAGACCTTGGTTCAATGTTTCTACAAACCTCAATATGGTGAACAGCACAACCAAAGATTCACCAGATAATTTAAGCTCGGGTAGGGGAGGTGTTATTATGAGTGCCTTGAATACACCGCCTTTCCTGAATATTTACAAGGAAGATGGAAGTGGACAATACGACCCAAACCCATTCCAACCATCATGGGAAAACCCAGTTGCATACATGTATGGCCCAAATCAAAAATCGATTGATAGGCAATTAATCGGGAATTTAAGTGCAGAACTGACCCCTATTAAAGACCTTAAATTCAGGTCGAACATGGCTGTTGATATCGCAACACACCAATGGGATTATTACCTTGATCCGTTTAAAACCAATTACGGCCGTCAGCAGCATGGTATTGGCTATGCCGATAAAGCAAATTATAGCACCTGGATTTGGGAAAATACGGCCAATTATACCTATAATTTGAGCAGCCATCACTTTAATGCAATTATTGGAAACAGCTTGCGCAAAAGCCTTGCAAGTCAATCATATTTATCTGGTAATGACTTCCCTGAAGACACATTAGTTACGTCACTGTGGGCTGCAAATGTTATTTCGGGTGGTTCATCAGAATGGTCAAATGCCAATGCATCGTTTTTTGGCAGGTTGGCTTATGATTTCAATAGCCGTTATTATTTAACGGTAAGTGCTCGCCGAGATGGATCTTCAAAGCTTGCCAGTAAATGGGGCTGGTTTCCCTCCTTTTCATTAGCTTGGCGCCTTTCCTCCGAAAAATTCATGAAGCAACTCACCTTTATTGACGATTTAAAACTTAGAGGAGGCTGGGGAATGGTAGGTAATGAGGGTGGTTTACCCAATTACCGTCAATTCGGCTTGGTGTCTTACAACCGTATTAAACCTACCAACCCACTTTCTGGCCCTGGCTCTTCATTTACAAGTTACGGCAATCCCGATTTAAAATGGGAAACCACCACGCAATCAGGAATTGGATTTGACCTGTCAATGCTCGGTGGAAAATTGTCGTTGGTATTTGATGTTTATTACAAAAAAACTAGCGATGTTCTGATGAATGTTCAACTTGGCTCCACAGTTGACCCCGACAACATCCTAACCAATGCTGGCGAAATCGAAAACAAAGGTTTTGAGTTCAATATCAGCTCAGTAAATATTGACAAATCAATAAAATGGACCACCGACTACAATATGTCGTTTAACAAGAACAAAATTGTTAAACTTACCTATACACCTGTGTATTACTTTGGTAGAATATACAGTAATAACCAAGATGTTATCCGTGTAGAAGAAGGCCTGGCTTTAGGGACGTTTTATGGGTACATCTCTGAAGGTGTTGATCCCGAAACTGGCAATATTATTTATAAGGACGTAAATGCAAATGGCATTTTTGATCCGGGCGATAGAACAATAATTGGAGATGCCAACCCCGATTTCACCTTTGGCTTAACAAATAATCTTACATTCAAACGTTTCGATTTAAATGTTTTCATTCAGGGCAGTTATGGCAACGATATTTATAATGCTACACGCATCGATCTTGAAGGCATGTTTGATAGTAAAAACCAATCCGTATCTGTATTAAATAGGTGGACACCCGAAAATACCATTACCGATATTCCTAAAGCTGGAGCTGGTGTAATTAACGTGCGTAACTCATCAAGATTTGTAGAAGACGGTACATATGCGCGATTGAAATCACTCACCCTTTCGTATCGCTTGCTCGATAAAGGTTCTAAATTTAAAGGGATTAACAAACTTTCAATTTATGTTACCGGACAAAACCTTCTAACCCTTACCAATTATAGCGGGTTCGATCCCGAAGTTAATGCTTTTGGCAACAGCGCCACCGAAATGGGCATTGATTATGGAACCTATCCGCAATCAAGGGCTCTAATTTTTGGAATTAATGTTGACTTTTAATACTCAGACATCATGAAAAATAGCATAAAATATATTATCATCGCTGCGTTCATACTGCCATTTTATGGTTGTGAAAAATTCCTCGACCTAAAGCCTTCAGATCGGAGCATCAAGGTTGAAGTAGATAATGACACTACACCTGTTTATAAAACCGCTGCAGAAGTTGAGTCTGGTTTAAATGGTCTGTATGCAGATTTTCGCAACGAATACTTTGAACTTGATTACTTTGTAAACGGTGACGCCCAATCAGACGATGCCTATGCAGGTGCAGACAATCCCGCCAACTTTCAAATTGACGATTACAACATTGATGCCACCAACACCAATGTTAGCCGCGACTGGGCATACTTATATGGAACAATTGGAAAATCGAATGTATTAATCAACAATATTGATTTATGCCCCGATGCTAGCTTGGCCAGCGAACGCAAAGCCGAAATTATAGGCGAAGCTTCGTTCATCAGGGCTTTTTGTTACTTCCAATTGACCCAACTGTGGGGCGATGTGCCCCTGCAGCTTAAAGAAGTAAAAACGATTAGTGCCGAATTGCTTCCCGAAATTTACCCGATATTGTTCCCTCCACGCGTACCCCAAGCCGATGTTTATGCACAGATTATCAAAGACCTGGAAACTGCCTTGGGCAGTGTTAAGGTAAGCAAGGAAAACAAGGGCTATGTAACCAAAGGAGCTGCTAATGCAATGCTTGCCAAGGTATATGCCACTATCGAACCACGCGATTATTCAAGGGTACTTGATTATTGCAATGCAGTAATTGCCGGCCCTTACAGTTTGTTGCCCAATTACGACCAATTGTGGGATAATTCTGCCGAAAACCAAGCCGAAGCCATCTTTGAAATTAACTATGAAGGAACTAGTTCTAGTGGCAACTGGGGCGCCAGCATGTTTATAGGAATGGATTGGAAAAAATTCAATATTCCTTCTAACGATTTGGTAAAAGCTTTTGACAACGAAGGTGATGCTATTCGCAAAGCTTCGTCTATAACTTTTTTGGATGTAAGTGGGAAATGGAATGATATCCATTGGCCACAGAAACAGTATCCTTTCTTGTATAAATATCGCAACAATACCTCTCCCAGCCCGCAAAATTACATCTTCATTCGCTTGGCCGATATCATTCTACTAAAAGCAGAAGCTTTGAACGAACTTGGTGATGTGGCTGGTGCTGCTGAACTTGTAAATCAAATTCGTTCACGCGTAAACCTTGGCAACACGCCTGCCAACGATCAAGCCTCTATGCGCCTGGCTATCGAAAAAGAACGTAGGCTGGAATTGGCTTTCGAAGGCCATCGTTGGTACGACCTTAAACGTACCGGAAGAGCCATTGAGGTGATTAACAATGCTAAAGGTGCCAATGGCGAAAATTTGGGCTATCAATTAAACCAAAACAGCTTGCTGTGGCCAATACCCCAAGGAGAACTTGATAAAAACACCAGCCTTACACAAAATACAGGCTACTAAGTATTTAGCAATTTCTGCGCTTTCTTATGATGAAGGTAAGGTCCACAACGGCCTTACCTTTATTATTTTTGAGCATTTGCAATGAAAAAGATGTACCTTTAAGCACTTATTAGCAGTACTAGCCTAATGTTAGTGTACTAAAAACACTAAGAACGGATAACAGCAGCTGTGTTCATTGAAAATCCTTCAATTTAGTTTAGTTCTTAATAGAATGATTACTATTTGTATAACAATCTTTTAATAAAAATAGGGTCCGAAAACCAGGGCTTTTTCTATTGCAGGGCTTTGCATAAAAATTAAATTCATAGTATCTTCGTGTACTATTAACACCAAGCACATAGTTCTCGTTGTAAGGCTTGGTAACACACATCACATAAATTACACTATTAACCAATTCATTTAGTTATGATTAACAATCGCTACCTAAAAATTGACCAAGCCAAGCGGCGGTTTTGGCTCTTGGCAATCCTGCTTTTGGTAGGGGCATCCAACCTCTTTGCCCAAAAAACCTACACTTACACAGGCACAATTCGTGATAACACAAAAGAAACCCTGCCGGGCGTAAGCATCGTAGTTAAAGGCACTACCGAAGGAACTATCTCAAGCATCAACGGCACGTTTAGTCTAACCACTTCTAAACCTACCGAAACCTTGGTGTTTTCGTTTGTGGGGAAGCTAAAACAAGAAATTTCTGCTGTTGCTGGCGTACCACTCAATGTTGTTATGGAAGACGTAACCACAGGTCTTGAAGGAATTGTTGTAATAGGATATGGAACCCAAAAGAAAAGCGTGGTTACCGGAGCAATTACAAGCGTTAAGGCTGCAGACATTGAAAATCAACAAATTGTGAGAATCGAAAACGCCTTACAGGGCCGTACATCAGGTATAACGGTTACCAGTAGTTCAGGTTCTCCAGGTGCTGGTTCAACAGTCCGTATTAGGGGCACAACGTCAATTAATGCCTGCGACCCACTGTATGTAGTAGATGGAATGCCCGTGGATAATGGAGGGATTGATTACCTCAATTCCAGCGATATCGAATCTATTGAAGTTTTGAAAGATGCTGCATCGGCTGCTATTTATGGTACAAGGGCTGCAGCGGGGGTAATACTTATCACCACCAAAAAAGGCCGTCAGGGAACCATTCAATCCAATGGCCTAGCAGTAAATTACAACGCCTATTTTGGAACACAATCTCCTGCCAAAAAGCTTGATTTGCTTAATGCCACCGAATATGCCACGCTTCGCAACGAAGCAGCCGTAAACGCTGGACAAGCTGCCCTATTTGCCAACCCCGAATCGTTGGGTGAAGGCACTGATTGGCAAGACCTTATTTTTAACAAGAATGCTGGCATCATGAACCACGAGCTTAGCATTAGCGGCGGAAATGAAATCTCGAACTTTTACACTTCCATTGGCTACTTCGATCAACAAGGTGTGGTAGCAACATCAATATCAAACTATAACCGCTTGAATTTACGCCTAAACTCAACGCATAAGGTAAAAAAATGGCTCACGTTTGGAAATAACTTAGGCTATTCACATATTAAAAGCCAAGGGGCATTAAACACAAACAGTGAATATGGTGGCCCGTTGGCGTCGGCAGTTAACCTCGACCCTGTAACGCCTTCGGTTATTACCGACCCGATTGCCGCTAATGGATCGCCCTACATCGATCACCCCGTTGAACTCGATGCCGATGGAAATCCATATGGTATTTCAAAATATGTTGGTCAAGAACTAACAAACCCGTTGGCTTACATTCAAACCAAACAGGGCAATTTTGGCTGGTCAGATAACTTGGTAGGCAATATGTTTATTGAGATTGAACCCATTAAAGGCCTTAAACTAAAATCGGATTTTGGGGCAAAATTAGCTTTTTGGGGAGGTGAAAGCTTTAACCCGGTTACTTATCTAAACGCTTCTTCTTCCACAGCCATAAATTCGTACTCAAAAGACAATAACAAAGGCTTTAGATACAATTTTGAAAATACTGCCTCCTACACAAAATCCATTGATAAACACAATTTTACGGCACTTTTCGGATTAAGCACGTTTATTGAAAACTCAAAAGGTACTGGAGTAACCTACCAAGATTTACCTGTAAACACCTTTGATGAAGCCTCGATGAACTATGCAACCACTGCCGACAAAATCCTTGCTTATGGCTGGGAGAGCCCCGATCATATTATTTCATCTGTCTTAAGCCGTTTAACATACAACTACGATGAAAAATACCTGTTTACGGGCATTGTTCGCCGTGATGGATCATCACGTTTTGGTGGAAACAATAAGTATGGTGTATTTCCTTCGGTTTCTGCGGGTTGGGTAATATCAAGAGAAGACTTTTGGAACCGTAATGGTGCCATAAGTTTCTTAAAACTACGTGGTTCGTATGGTGTAGTTGGTTATGACGAAATTGGTAATTTTATGTATTTAAGTACCATTGGTGGTGGACGGAATTATACCTTTGGAAATGATATGTATGTGATTGGTTATAGCCCCAATGCACCCTCGAATCAAGATTTAAAATGGGAAGAAACCAGCCAAACAAACTTCGGCTTTGAAAGCACGTTATTCGATTATTTCACGGTGGTTTTTGATCTGTATAGTAAAAAAACTTCGGGTATGTTACGGCCTATCATCTTACCGCTTTATGTTGGTGTATCAGGAAATCCATGGGGCAATGTGGCTGAAATGACCAATAAAGGTGTTGAATTGGAAATTGGATTCCACAAAAAGTTTAGCGAGGTTGATTTTAAGATAAATGGCAATGTTTCGTACTTAACCAATGAAATAAACGACTTAGGTACGGTAAAATTCACTACCGGAGCCAATTTCCAATCAAGCGATTATGAACTTTCGCGCAATATTGTGGGCGAAGCCATTGGCTCATTCTACGGTTTTGAAGTACTCGGAATCTTTCAATCGAATGCCGAGATTAACTATTACAAAGATGAAGAAGGAAATAAAATACAACCCAATGCCAAACCTGGCGATTTCAAATTCGCTGACTTGAACGGAGATGGCAAAATTACCGCCGAAGACCGTAAGGTAATAGGTGACCCAACTCCTAACTGGACTTATGGATTTACTACATCAGCCAACTATAAAGGATTTGATGTATTGGTTTTTGGTCAGGGTGTAGCTGGCAACCAGGTTTACAATGCTTTACGAAGACTTGATGTGGTTGGTGCTAACTGGACATCGGATGCACTGGGACGTTGGACCGAAGAAGGCTCTTCCGATTTCTACCCCCGATTAGTTGTTGGCGACCCAAACAAAAATTTCAGCAGCCCTTCGTCGTTCTATTTAACCAGTGGTGCTTATTTCCGTGTAAAATCTTTCCAAATTGGCTATACGTTGCCAAAAAAACTGCTTTCGAAAATTGGTTTACAACAACTTAGGTTTTACGTAAGTGCAAACAATTTGCTAACAATTACTTCCTATACCGGTTTCGACCCCGAAATAGGTGGAGGAAGCTATGGCATCGACCGTGGCGTGTATCCCCAGGCCAAATCATTCATGGCAGGTATAAACGTTTCATTTTAATCACTTTAAAACAGATTAGTCATGAAAAAATTAAATTATATCATCATTCTTGCTTTTGCTACATCCTTATTACTCAGTGCATGTACAAAAGATTTTTTGGAAGCTGATCCCAAGGGTACTGCACTTGAAGAAAACTATTACCGGAACGCAACCGAAGCATATAATGGACTGGTAGCTGCTTATGATCCCCTAGGTACAGAGTGTGGTGACACCTACTCAAATAAACTGGGTCCCTTAAATTCAGCATCGGACGATTGCTATGCTGGTGGCGCCAGTTCATCGGACGTGCCCGCTTGGCAAGCATGGAACAATTTTACGGTTGACCCCGCTGTTGGAATCCAGGCCGATTTTTGGAAACGTAATTTTACAGGTGTTTATAGAAGCAATATTTTATTATCGAAACTACCTGATATTCCGATGGATGAGGCTCTTAAAGCGAGGTTTACTGCCGAAGCAAAGTTTCTGCGCGGGTATTTTTACTTCGATCTTGTTCGCCTTTTCAAAAACGTACCGCTCTTTACCGAACCGGTATCACCTGCCACAATTTTTGATGTGGTTCAAGCTCCCCCTGCCGATGTTTGGGCTCAAATTGAGAAGGATTTAAAAGAAGCCATCCCCAACCTGCCCATTTCAATTCCAGTTGAAGAAAACGGACGTGCTACAAAAGGGGCGGCACAAGCCCTGCTGGGAAAGGTTATCCTTTATCAAAACAACGAAAGCCGGATGCTTGAGGCCGCAGAGCTTTTTGAACAGGTTAATACATCAACCACTTATCGACTGTTAGATGATTTTGGTCAAGTATTTAGGGCTGATAATGAATACAATGCTGAGTCAGTTTTTGAAATTGCACATACTTCTAAGGGTTTGCATGGCTGGGAAGCTTGGCCAAATTTTGAAGGCAATGTTTACACCCAAATGATTGGCCCACGCGCATTTGTTGGCCCTACATTTAAAGCTGGCTGGGGCTTTAACCCCGTTACGCCTGAGTTGGTGAATGTGATGAAAAACGATCCTCGCTATAAACACACCATTTATAATGTTGATAGTATGGTTTCTGCAGGTGTTGCAACCTACGAAAAAGGGTATATGAATACGGGTTATTTCTGCCGCAAATATGCCCCACTCGAAGAGTTTTACTCCACCATTGGCGGCGACCCCGTCATCAATTATCCCAACAATGTTATCGAAATCAGGTTAGCCGACGTTTACTTGATGGAAGCAGAAGCCTTGGTTCGCGGCAATGGCGATTTAGCAAAAGCACAGCAATACCTCGATGCAGTGCGTGCACGTGTAGGATTGCCCTCAATCCCAGCCACACTCGATAATATTTATAATGAAAGGCGCTTAGAACTTGCCACCGAAGGCCATCGTTTTTTCGATTTGGTGCGCACCGCTAAAGCCACTTCTGTATTGGCACCTAAAGGATTCACACCCAATAAAAACGAAATACTGCCAATTCCGCTTGGCGAACTTTATAACACAAAGCTCGTTCAAAATCCTGGATACTAAGCAATTTAGTCAATTAATAATAAAAGCTGGCCGTTAAAATTAACGGCTGGCTTTTTAATACCTAGCATCACCCGAATTAAAAACCCATTGCAATTTTTACCCTAATGAAACTCAGAAATTCCTTTATTCTTGCCCTATTTATCCTTGTAATTACTTATGCATCACCTCTTTCAGCCCAATTTTTAAAAGCCAGTGGAAAAAAAATTGTGGATGAAAATGGTGGTGAAATCATTTTGCGAGGCATGGGGCTTGGCGGTTGGATGTTACAAGAACCGTATATGATGGAAATGAGTGATTTTGCAATTGCTCAATGGGATATTAAACAAAAAATTAGTGATTTGGTGGGTGAGCAGAACATGACTGCATTTTATAATGCCTGGCATGCAAACCATTGTACCCGAAAAGATATAGATTCGCTGGCTTCTTGGGGCTTTAACTCGGTGCGCTTGCCTATGCATTATAACCTTTATACCTTACCCATAGAAGAAGAGCCGCTAATTGGTGAAAACACGTGGTTGGATAAGGGTTTTGCAATGACAGATAGCCTAATTGCTTGGTGCAAGGCCAATCAAATGTATGTATTACTCGATTTGCACGCGGCACCGGGTGGCCAAGGAAAAGACAAGGCCATCAGCGATTACAACCCTGCTAAACCCTCGCTTTGGGAAAACGATTTGAACAAACAAAAAACCGTAGCCCTATGGAAAAAACTTGCCCAACGCTATGCCAACGAACCCTGGGTAGGCGGTTACGACCTAATAAATGAACCGAATTGGAGTTTTACTTCAGGTGGAAACGAAAACGGCTGCTCCGAAAACTCAAACACCCCCTTAAAGCAACTTTTAGTACAGATTACCAATGCAATACGTACGGTTGATACAAAACACATAATTATTATTGAAGGCAACTGCTGGGGAAATAATTACAACGGTATGTTACCAACCTGGGACAACAACATGGTGCTTAGCTTCCATAAATACTGGTCATACAACGACCAAGGCTCCATACAAGGCATCCTAAACTTACGAAATCAATACAATGTGCCTATTTGGTTGGGCGAATCGGGCGAGAACTCAAATGTCTGGTTTACAGATGCCATTAGCCTTGTTGAGAAAAATAAAATTGGCTGGGCATGGTGGCCCATGAAAAAAATCGGGTCAATTGTTGGCCCCACTACAATTACCAAAACCACTGATTACCAAACGCTTTTAAATTATTGGAAAAACGGTGGAACTCAACCTTCGGTTACATATGCGCACAATACTTTGATGCAGATGGCCGAAAATGCAAAACTTTCGCATTGCGCGTTTCAGAAAGATGTGATAGATGCTATGTTTAGACAAGTAGCTGATAGTACCTCCAAACCCTTTAAGAACCACCACGTGCCTGGCGTAATTACGGCTGTTGATTTTGACCTTGGCCGCCATAAAAAGGCATACTTCGATACCGATATTGCCACTTACCAAGTAAGCACGGGTTCTTATACTGCGTGGAATACAGGATGGACCTACCGCAACGATGCCGTTGATATTGGAAACTCTACGGATACAGATACATCCTCAAATGGATACAATGTAGGTTGGACCAAGGACAATGAATGGATGAATTATACACTAAGTGTTGATACAACCTGTGCGTATAGCATAAAACTAAGGTATGCCGCCAATAATTCACTAGGAAAATACCGGCTGTTTATTGATGATGCCGATGTTACTAATTCAGTAAACCTAACCTCTACGGGTGGATACCAAACTTGGTCGTATTCAATGCTTAACAACCTTGTACTTTACAAAGGGAAACATACCCTAAAGCTAATGATCGAAAAAGGAGATCCCAACATTGGCTTTTTGCGTTTTACAACCGATAAAAAATCGGAAGACATCTTAACAAAGCCTGTTTCGGCTGAAACTGATACCAAATTTGGTCATATCTATCTTACTTGCAATAAAATGCTTGTGGATTCAAGTTTTTCGCCCGAAGGTTTTTCATGCCTCGTTAACGGCAGTGCCTCAACTGTATCATCGATTGAAGTAAACCCCTCCAACAACTATCAACTTACTATTGTCCTGCAAGATACAATTTATGAAATTGATCAGATAAAGCTGACTTATACTGGCAATAATGTTAAGGCTGTTGATGGAACCTTTCTACAGCCTTTTTCAAATATTTTGGTTCGCAACAACTTACCAATTTTAGCACTAATTCCGGGCAAATTGGAAGCCGAAAACTTCAGCCTAAACCAAGGCCTTGTATTGGAAACCACTACGGATATTGGTGGTGGCCAAAATGTTGGTTATACCAATAGCGGCGACTATCTTGAATATAAAATTCGGATTCTTAAATCGGGAATGTACTTCACCGAAGTGCGCGTAGCATCGGCAGGTACTGCTGGTCGAATTGAAATACAACAGCTTGACGAGTTTAACACCGTACTAAACAATGCCTTTTTAAACGTTCCTGTTACGGGTGGCTGGCAAACCTGGACCACCATAGGTGCACCACTAAAACTAAACGAAGGTGTTAGTAAGCTAAAAGTCAAAATATTACAACCCGAGTTTAACATCAATTGGTACAAATTTTACGAATCGGGAACTGGCATTGCCGAAGATACCGGAAATTTTTTACGCATACATCCCAATCCATCAAAAGAACGTATTTACATAACGTTACCTGACAATTGCCCACCACAGGGACGTATTTTAATCTACAATTCCTTGGGTAGTTGTGTTCAGGAAATGGCTGTTGAGGGCAGCGAACAACCAATTGTAATTGGACTAAATGAGCTGCCCCGAGGGCTCTATTTTGTAGAATTTAAAGCACAAGACGAAAATTACCAAGGCAAATTCATTATCCAGTAAACTCACACAAACTTTCTGAATTAACTTTGTAGTCTTATTCAAATCACATTCAAGCAACACACACATGATTTATCTGCGAATTAAACACGTGATACTGGTCCTGATTATTTGCCTTGGCTTTTCGGCTTCGTTTGGATGCAACAACGATGATGGTACCGAACCGCCAATTGATCCTTCTGACACCATAACCCATAGCGATGTTTCGTACTGGCTTACCAAACCCGATCAATCAGTTTTGCTAGCCAAGCAATCATCAATCCTAAACTTTAAAACTACCTCAAATCAATTCCAAACAATCACCGTCGATACTTCCTTTACCTTTCAAACCATGGATGGGTTCGGTTTCTCTTTAACCGGAGGTAGTGCGTACAATATTAATAAACTGGAAGTTATTGAGCGTCAAAAACTTCTGCGCGAATTGTTTTCAACAGATAAAGATGCCATAAGCATCAACTATTTACGCATCAGTATTGGGGCTTCTGACTTGGATGCCACCGTTTTTTCGTACAACGATTTGCCCGCCGGACAAACAGATGAAACGCTCGAACACTTTAGCATCGAACCTGATAAAGCAATCCTTATCCCCTTATTAAAGGAAATTAGAGCCATAAACCCCACTATAAAAATCATGGGCACACCTTGGTCGGCTCCTAAATGGATGAAAACCAATAATAACAGTATTGGTGGAAGCCTCAAGCCCCAATACTATCCAGTTTATGCACAATACCTTGTAAAGTACCTACAAGCTATGCTTGCTGAAGGCATACCACTGGATGCCATTACCGTTCAAAATGAACCATTGCACGATGGCAACAACCCAAGTATGTACATGACTTCAAACGACATGAAAACCTTTGTAAAAAGCCATCTAGGACCAGCCTTTCAAAATGCGGGCATTAGCACAAAAATAGTGGTGTACGATCATAATTGCGACCATCCCGAATACGCCACCAACATCCTAAGTGACACTGATGCAGCACAATATGTTGATGGTTCTGCTTTTCACCTCTACGCGGGCGATATTTCGGCACTAAGTCTTGTTCATGATGCCTATCCTACTAAAAACCTTTACTTTACTGAGCAATGGGTAGGCGGCCCATCGAATTTTGGAGGCGACATGCAATGGCATATGGTTAACTTAATTATTGGTGCATCGCGCAACTGGGCTAAATGCGTATTGGAATGGAACCTTGCCAGCGACCAAAACTACCAGCCACATACCAATGGCGGATGTACCAAATGCGAAGGCGCCCTAACCATCAACAATGGAGTTACCCGAAATGTATCGTATTACATAATTGGCCATGCATCTAAATTTCTACCCCTAAATTCAGTTCGTATAAATTCGAACTATTACGTTGAATTACCAAATGTTGCTTTTAAAACACCCAACGGGAAAAAAGTCCTGATTGTGATTAATACCAGCAGCGAACTTAAAACATTTAACATCGGGTATAAGGGTAAAATGGCTCCAACTTCGTTACCTTCAGGTGCCGTAGCTACGTATCAATGGGATTAGATACAAATTTTAAAAAATCATTATAAAACTCTGCTTAAACCTAATACAATGAAAATAAAATACTTATTGCTTTTATTGCTTTTTGCACAAGCTGTTGCCATTGGCTCATGTAGCAAAACGGAACCCGAAACCCCAAACCTAAGTTTGACTGAAACAGCATCAATTACAGAGGGCAATTCCAGCCAAGCTTTGGCCACTATTCAATTGGTATTAAGCACTGCTAGCGAAAAAGTTGTGAGCTTAACCTTAAATACACAAGATGGAACTGCAACACAAGGTGAAGATTACCAAGCAATTAAAGATAGCATCCTTGTTTTTCAGCCGGGCGAGCTTTCAAAGTCGGTTTCAGTAAAAGTGTTTGGTGATGCACTTTTCGAAAGCGATGAATCCTTTTTCCTAAGCGCCTCCAATGCTAAAAACAGTAACCTCACCAACTATCGGTGTACAATTACCATTACGAATGATGACCCGTTTTTGCCGGTTATCAACCTTGCCTCACAGCTAAAAACAGCTGAAGGCACAGGCGCAGTAAGCCTTGCAAAGGTAAAGGTGATGCTTTCGGATGCCTATGATAAGGTGGTTAGCCTAAGCTTTTCAACAGCAGATGGCAGTGCAAAAGCAGGCATTGACTATACAGCTATTACCGATGGCACAATAAGTTTTGCCGCTGGCGAAACCATCAAATACATTGAGGTGCAACTAACTGGTGATGATATGCTTGAATTCAACAAAACTTTTAAGGTATTGGCCACCAATCCCATAAATGCCGCTGCGGGCAACCTTGAAGCAGAAATCAGCATTACCGATGATGACAGTTTTGCACCTGAAGTAGCTTCCGATGGCCCAATTACCCCTGCTTCTTACGATGGTTGGAACCTAGTGTGGGCTGATGAATTTGATGGCAACAGCCTGAACCAAAACTGGTGGACCTACGAAACCGGTGGTGGCGGCTGGGGCAACAATGAACTAGAGATTTACACCAATTCATCTGACAACTCCTTTGTTTACGACGGAAAACTTTCAATCGTTGCTACCAGCAGCAATGGTGTTTACAAATCGGCACGCTTAAAAACGGCAGGTAAAAAAGAATTCACTTATGGCCGTATCGACATTAGGGCTAAGATGCCAGTTGGCCAAGGTATCTGGCCGGCATTATGGATGCTGGGTGGCAATATAGGTCAGGTTGGCTGGCCATCTTGCGGCGAAATTGATATTATGGAATACCTGGGCCATGATGTTACCAAAACGTATGGTACAGTACATTACAACAACAATGGCCACCAACACAAAGGTGGTTCGTATGCCCTTACAGGCGGCGAAGGATTCAACCAAAAATACCATGTATTCAGTATCCTATGGCAAGAGAATTCTATTGTTTGGTATGTTGATTACAAAAAGTTTTATGAGGTTACCAACTCTACGGTTAACTTCGAGTCATTCAAATTACCACAGTTCTTTATTTTTAATGTAGCCGTGGGCGGAAATTGGCCCGGCAATCCCAATGCTACCACCGTTTTCCCTCAGAAAATGATGGTTGACTACGTACGGGTTTTCATGCCCCAATAATAATTTTAGATTATCCCATTTTTCAATAAGCAGCAATATGTCCATCAAAACAGTTTTTAGAGGTCTTCTTTTTGTTAACCTCTCGATAGCTTTTATAGCTCAAGCTCAAATTATTAACAAACAGGCATATTCAAGTGTAAAGGTGATTACAACTGCCGAAAACACAGCCTTACGCCTAAGCCCAGAAGCTAGCCTTAAGTTGAGTTATTTTGGTCAACCCCTCGAAACCCAGCCGTGCATTTTTGTGGATCCCGGTAAAACTTTTCAAACTTTTGTTGGTATTGGGGGTGCAATTACCGATGCCTCAGCCGAAACGTTTGCAAAACTGCCTGCCGATAAGCAAGCCGAAGTAATTTCGAAACTTTACGATAGTGAGAAAGGAATTGGCTATACGCTAGCTCGAACTAACATCCATAGTTGCGATTTTTCATCGGGCAGCTATACCTATGTGCAGGAGAAGGACGCTTCGCTCGAGTCGTTTACGGTTGCACACGACTTGAAATACCGCATTCCGATGGTAAAAAAAGCCATAGAAGCTGCTGGCGGGAAATTAAACTTATATGCAAGTCCTTGGAGCCCACCCGCATGGATGAAAGACAACAACAATATGCTGCGAGGTGGCAAACTACTCCCTGCCTATAATCAAGCTTGGGCCAATTACTTTATTAAATTCATCCAATCATGGGAAGCAGAGGGTGTTCCCATCTGGGGATTAAGTGTTCAGAACGAGCCTATGGCTACCCAAAAATGGGAATCCTGCATATTTACTGCCGAAGAAGAACGCGACTTTATTAAAAATTTCTTGGGCCCCACACTTTCGAAGGCAGGCATGTCCAACAAAAAACTAATCGCCTGGGACCATAACCGCGACTTGATTTACCAACGCGCAAGCACCATTCTAAATGACCCTGAAGCCGCTAAATACGTATGGGGCATAGGGTTCCATTGGTATGAGGATTGGACAGGTGGCGGTAAAATATTTGACAATGTTAGGCGTGTTTACGAGGCCTACCCAAACACAAACCTCATCTTTACCGAAGGCTGTGCCGAAAGCTTCGACCCAGCGAAAATAAACGAATGGCGATTCGGGGAAATCTATGGCAGGTCAATGATTCAAGACTTTAATAACGGAACGGTGGCTTGGACCGATTGGAACATACTACTCGACGAAAAAGGTGGGCCAAACCATGTAGGGAATTTCTGCTTTGCACCCGTACATGCAAATACAGCAAACGGTCAGATAGAGTACTTAAGTTCTTACTATTACATCGGACACTTCTCAAAGTACATCAGGCCAGGTGCTAAGCGCATTATAGCAGCCACAAGCCGCGGGCAATTGCTTACCACAGCTTTTGTAAATACCGATAATTCGATTGTGGTGGTGGTAATGAACCCCTCGGCCGACAAAATTGCTTACCGCATTTGGTTGGATGGCCAAGCAGCCGAAACCACAAGCCTGCCGCATAGCATCCAAACACTAATTATCGAATAATATACCCTATCTTCTTTAGTGCTAATATTTTAGTAAGGCACACCAAGAAGAACCGAATAAGTACTTTATAACTTGTATTTTTAATTCTTCGTTTTCCCCAATAGTATTACAACATGGCTATTACATATACTATATCAAAGAAAGACAGATACTTATTAATAACAGCCAGCGGAAAGGATGATAGCCTCGAAGAGGTTGAAAGCTATGGTATGGCTGTAATACAAGCTGCTCTCATAAATAAAGCTACACACGTTTTGTGTGATGAACGGCAACTCGAATATGCTTTGGGTACCTTCGATATTTTTGAATCGGCACGGTTTATTGCCCAACACGTGCCCAGTTTGGCCAAAACAGCCATTGTTTCAGGCACCAATGAAAGCCAAGATGTTGCTTTTTGGGAGACCGTGGCTGTTAATAGAGGACTTCACGTTAAAATGTTTCAAGATATTGACAAAGCAGAGGCTTGGCTCCTTGGTTAATACAGATTCTATAAAGGCTTATTAACTCCAAGGAGCTTAAGACTTTCCAATTGAAGTTAATTAAGTTGAAATTTCGGTTGGTTTTTATCCATCCTTTTTATTTCTGTTAGGTGCAATAGATTCATTTTGATTGTTGTGCTGCAAAAAATTCAAGAATTCTTCGTTACGCGCATTATTACAGATAATTAGATATTATACTGAGCAGTGTAAAGTGATATAACGAAGAATCTTATAACGTATCAGGCATTTTTTCCAAACGAGCGTGGTACAATTTGTTACATTTGCAAAATAAGGTTGATAGGTTGACAGAACTTGGTAAGTTAATTTCTGTAAAATATTGATAAACAACCTTGTATTATGCAAATTCTTGAAATACTGTAAACATTGAGCTTATGATTCCTTTATTTGCCGAACGCTTTCAAGCCGGTAAAACACCCGAATACCTGTTTTGGGTAGGTTGTGCCGGTGCTTTTGACCAAAGATACCGCAAGGTTACGCAGGCTTTTGCCAAGATATTGCTACATCTTGAAGTTGATTTTGGCTGCTTGGGTTCCGAAGAAACCTGTACCGGCGATCCTGCTCGCAGGGCTGGCAACGAAATGCTGTACCAAATGCAGGCTATGCAAGTTATCGAAACACTTAAGATGTACGATGTAAAAAAGATAATCACCATATGCCCACATTGTTACAATATTTTTAAGAACGAATACCCCGATCTTGGGGGCACGTATGAGGTAATACATCATACGCAGTTTTTAGCCCAAATGCTAAATGAGGGACGCTTACAAGTCGATTCATCATTATTTGCCGATAAACAGATAACCTTTCATGATCCCTGTTATTTAGGGCGGGGCAATGGCGAATATGATGCTCCAAGGGAAGTACTGGAAGCCATACCCTCGACCAAAATTGAGATGAAAAGGAACAAAAGCTTTGCTTTATGCTGCGGTGCCGGTGGGGCTCAAATGTTTAAGGAGGCCGAAAAAGGCACCAAAGAAGTGTTTGCCGAACGTACCGATGAGGCACTTGAAACAGGGGCTGGAATAGTTGCAACTGCTTGCCCATTCTGTATGACCATGCTTACCGATGGCCTCAAATTTAAAGAGAAACAAGACGAAGTAAAGAACTTTGATATTGCCGAGCTTGTAGCCATGGCATTGAACCTTTAACTGACCCAAACGTTTTTGCTTTGCTGCTTAAGCATAAAAAAGCCGACTTCATTGCTGAAGCCGGCTTGCGCATTTGAAAAAGACCCAAACATATTATAGGAATAAGTAGAGGGTTCCAGATTGATTGTTTTTCTGCCAGTCTAGCCTGTATTTAGTTGGGCAATCGCCATTGGTAATCAGTTGGTTGTTGCTGTCATAACCATAAGTTATTGTAGCACTTTTAGGAACTGAGGGGATTTGATAAACCTGAATCCCTGTGCAAGGAACCCATCCACATTGGGTTTTGAATACCACACTTTGGTTAACTTGTG
>CAZKHA010000033.1:0-28108 GCA_964552325.1 uncultured Bacteroidales bacterium | reverse complement strand
AGTACTTTATCGGATAATTTTTGATGTTTTTACTATCAGTTTTTAAAGATCGGAATTGCAGTACCAAATTGATGCACGCAGCTCCTATTATGCTGATATATGCCCTGGGTGTTTGTTGCTATTCGCATATTAGTGGCTAACATACGCTGTGATGATATCACTGGATAATCATTTTCCTTTGTTACTCAAACGTGTTGCTTCCCAGCATTTTCCTTACCAGCGACTTCAACTCGATTTGGGTATAGGGCTTAGCCAAAAAATGGGTAAACCCTGAAACCAGTAATTCATCACGATGGTCAGCACGGTAGTTAGCCGTGATGGCTGCAATTGGAACATTTGCATATTCAGGCCTTAACCTCAAAACAGTAACAACTTCAGCTCCACTCATTTGCCTTCCCAGATTAATATCCATTAAAATGAGGCTGTATGTTTTTTGTGAGGCTAGCTGTAAGGCTGTTTTCCCATTTGCTGCCAAATCAATATCAAAATGTTTACTTAAAGCATACGTAGCAAACTCTCGGTTTGTTTCATCATCCTCCACTAGTAAGAGTGGTCGTTTATCATTAGCAATTAAACGGTTGATGAAAGCTGATTGGAGGGGCTTTTCGATTTCGACCTGTTGTGTTGCAGGTAAAAACACACTGAAAGTTGAACCATTGTCAACAGTACTTTCAACTTCAATATAGCCACCCAAAATGGTAATAAGGCTACGCGAAAGACTTAATCCGATGCCAGGGCCTTCGTAATGGCGTGTATATCCTTCGCTGGCCTGCCTAAAATTAGCAAACACCAAATCTACCTGGTCTTCAGGTATTCCAATGCCCGAATCAATAACTTTAATTACAGCCCATTGCTGCCCCTTACTAAACCTAACGCTCATGACCACTTTTACAAACCCCTCGCTTGTATATTTAATTGCATTATCGGTTAAATAACAAACAATTTTATCAAGCAAGCCATAATCGCTTTTTACCCACAATTCATTCAATTCGGTTATAAAATCAATTGCAAGCCCCTTAATTCTAGCCTCTTGTCTCCATTTCTCCACACATTGAAAAAGCAACTCCTTAAGGTTGAACACTGATTGTTCAATTTCAAGTTTATTATCCTCAAATGCCGATAAATCGAGTAATCCGTTAACCGTTGCAAGCAAGCGATTACCACTTTGGGTTATGTTGCGAGCCATGTTCCTTAAATTATCATCTCCAATTTCTTCTTCCATAATGGAGGCGAAGCCGATTATTCCATTAAGAGGAGTCCTTAACTCATGCGTCATGCAGTGCAAGAAGTTTTCTTGCTGTTTATAAGCATCATTAGCCTTGGCAATAGCTACCTTAGCTGCCTCTTCAGCAGATTTATGAAGCTCCTGATAATCATTTAATTCTGATTTTAACTTCTCTGATTTAATTTGGTACTTAAACCAAAATGCAAATGCAACGATGGATACGGCCACAAGCAAAATCAATAAATAATAAGCCGTTTGCAGTTTCCGCAGCACACTCTTAAACTCTTCGGCCTGTGATGGAGCAATAATTTTGGATACAGACGTGCTGTTGTTATCGTGCAAAAGCATATAGGACTCCTTCTCCACCAAATTGTTAATTGTTAGAATGATACTATCGTTTAAAAATATCTCATTGTTTTTTTGATATAATTTGGCAAACTGCAAGGCTTTTTGATAATCACCCATTACCTCGTATGTTTTTGAAAGGCGTTCGAATAGCTTAATTTGAGTAGCAATCGCATTAAACTCCTTATTAAATGCGTAAGCTTTGTTTAAGTAATTCAATGCTAGTTCGTAATTACCGCTTTTTGCTTCAATTTCACCCGCGGTTTGGTAACTATCCATAAGTGCAACAGTGTCATAAAACAGTTCATCGAGTTCGATGGATTTTCTGATATTTTGCTGAGCCCCCAATAAATCGCCGGTAACAAGGCAGTATTCAGCCATATTGTTATAGGCTGTTGATATCCCGATACTATCTTTTAAAGAAGCCCAAACTTCTTGAGCTTTAAGGTAGTATGTTTTCGACTTGTTAAAATCATGCAAACTTAACCACGAGCTTCCCAAATTATTATAGATATCAGCTAAGCGTGCGTCATTCTGAAGTTCTTCGCAAAGGATAAGCGCTTGCTCAAACCAACTAATAGCCTGCTTGGGGTTATTAATGGTCATAAAAACAATTCCAATACTATTATAAACAGCAGATTGGTAGTTTAACAAATCGGCATTTTGAGCCATTCGTTTTGCCTTAAGCAATATACTAATTGCCTCAACAAAGCTACCTTTTTCCATGTAGGCATCACCTTTTAACACATATAATTCAATTTGTAACTCAGGCCTACAACCAACAGCGCAAATCTTCAAACCTTGGTTGGAATAATTCAGTGATTGTGCAAATTGCCCTTCGAAGTAACTTACTTTACCAAGTACCAAATAAGACCTAACTTTGTTGTAGTCAGAAAGATTTGGAGATTTCAATAACTCCAATAACAATAATTTAGCGTTGCTAAGGTCAGCCTGTAAAAACATTGTTTCTGCACTTAAAAAAGCAGCATCCTGTTCTAGGCTTACTAATTGATTATCTTTTGCAACATGTTGTGCTTCTTTAAAAAACCTCAGCGCATCATCAAACCGATTGCGAATTATTGCCAAATTCCCCTTGGTTAAACTATATTTTACGGTTTGTAGAGGAGTAAAAGCCTTTACAAAAGGCTTGAGTTGTTCGATTAAACTAGCTGAATAATCGGGAATTAGGTCAATATATCGCTCTGTTGCAAAAAAGATTATATCTAAACTATCATTCAAATTCTTGGCATTCAACAACTTATTCTGAACACTATCGGCAACTTTTGTTGCACGGGTTTTTTGGCTAAACACAGGCGTACATATCAAGGCTAGAAAAACAACTAATAGCAAATAACCCAAAAACTTCATTTCAATAGATTTGTAATAACTTATTAATTAACAAGTTTGTCCCCAAAGCCAAGCTATCGATAGCATTGTGCTACAAAAACAGTTTGGTGTCATCATGATAAAAGCTAATCATAAAGAAGGATTAGAAACATCAAAGGTAAAAATAAAGTTTAAGAATACAAGACATGCTTTACAGTTGTTATTGAATGCAGCAGTGCTTTAACCGATGTATCATGATTTCAAATCTACTAAAGTCGAAAAAGGCTTAGCCGTGCACTTCTCTTGTTGTAGAGATTAGAAAGTATTGGAGGAAAACTGTATATCATGATCAAATGAGCGAGAAAAGAATCAAATGTTTTGTTTATCTGAACCGGCAAGGCAAAACCTAGCAGTACGATTCGGTAAATCTGCATAGCTAGGAGGTGTATGATCCCAACTTTTTTGTACCTTTGTTCCTGCTCACAAGTTTTACCTGATAACCAGAGCCAAATTTTCTTATAGCTACGCTATATTCTATTGATTAGCGCATATTAGAACCAAGGAATACGAATGAAATTGAAAAGCTTAGTTAGTTTCGTACTACTGTTTTGCTTGATTGCCCCATTTACTGGGGCTTACTTGGCTTTGCGATACCAACTCTTGAAAAACAGCTCCGAAGTTATTGCCAAATTAAAAACAACACAATGCAATCCTGATTTGATTCTTCTAAAATTTTCGAGTTCGGAGGCAAAAGCCAAACTTAAATGGCATAAAAACGATGAATTTGAGTTTAAAAGGGATATGTATGATATTGTTAAACAAGAAATTAACCAAGATAGTTCCTTTTTTTGGTGCTACAAAGATAACAAGGAAACAAAAATCAGGAAAGACTTTAAACTATTAGTTAACAATGCATTAAATGGTGATTCTCCCAAAAAAAATGGCTCAAAGATTTCCATCGATTTTTTTAAACTAATATGTTTAAGCAGTTTTAATTATTTATATACCGAATCTCCTTTAGCTTCAATAGCTAGTGACTTTATAGCAACAAGCTATTTTATAAATAAATTTTCACCACCAAAACCACCACCAAAAATTTGCTAAACAAAGATTGAGGGTTTATCTAAAAATTCTATTCAATTAACTTTGCATAAGTCCTAGGATATTTCACAGATATTGTGAATCTGCTATATCTTGGGCTTGATAACATTGCGCAGATCTGTGTAGGTCTTGCCAATTCTTCATTTCGGTAATAGCTTCATTTTATCACTTTATGCACTAAAGTAATGCAAAGGAATGAGATCTTACCAAATGAATTTTTAGAGGTACTCTACATTTATTCAGACATTTGATTTTAAGCTATTTAGATAACAATTAATTTGTTTAACATATTTTATAAAATGAAACGGTATTTTATTATATGGTTATTGGTGGGAATTAGTTCATTTGCCTTTGCCCAGACAATAACTATTAAAGATCAAGGTACTGGGATGCCTTTAGAAATGGCAACGCTTGCAAGCCATAACCCAGTTATTTTTGCAACTACAAATGTGAAGGGCCAAGCGGATATCTCTGGATTTAAAAAAGCTATTGTAATCGAAATACGCATGATGGGTTACAAACCATTGATTATGAGCTATAAAGATCTCGAAAAAGCCCAATTCAATGTAAACTTGGTTCATACAGGAATCACGATGGATGAGGTTGTAATTTCTGCAAACCGTTGGGGTCAAACTTCAAAGGAAATTCCCCAAAAAATAAGCGTATTAACCACAAAGGACGCGCAACTAACAAATCCTCAAACATCAGCTGATTTATTAGGTTTATCAGGGGAAGTATTCATTCAAAAAAGCCAACAAGGCGGCGGAAGCCCAATGATCCGTGGATTTGCTACCAATCGTCTGCTCTATTCAATTGATGGTGTAAGGATGAATACAGCGATTTTTAGAAGTGGTAATATTCAAAATGTTATATCTATAGACCCGTTTTCAACTGAAAAAGCGGAGGTTCTTTTTGGCCCTGGCTCCGTAATTTATGGGAGTGATGCTATTGGTGGCGTGATGAGTTTTCAAACTTTGACCCCACAACTCTCATTAACCGATAAACCTTTGGTTACCGGAAAAGCAATCACACGTTATTCGTCAGCAAACAATGAGAAAACAGCACATTTTGATGTAAATATTGGCTGGAAAAAATGGGCTGCAGTAACTAGTTTTAGCTCGAACGATTTTGGAGACCTAAAAATGGGCAGCGATGGCCCAGAGGAATATTTGCGAAGGTATTATGTAAGGCGACAAGATAGCACTGATGTTATCGTAACAAATGAAGACCCACGCATACAGACCCCTTCAGGTTATTCTCAAATCAACTTAATGCAAAAAATCAGGTTTAAGCCATCTGATAAATGGGATTTTCAATATGCATATCATTTTTCTGAAACGTCAGAATATTCGCGATACGACAGGCATATAAGGTTTAAAAAAGGATTGCCACGCTATGGTGAATGGGCCTATGGACCTCAGAAATGGATAATGAATCAGTTTACAGTCCAAAATATTTCTTCCAATAAAATCTATGACCAGATGACCTTTAGATTGGCACAACAAAAATTTGAAGAGAGCCGAATAGATCGGGACATCCATAAAAAAGACAGGCATATACGTATTGAAGAAGTGGACGCCTATTCAGCAAACCTAGATTTTACCAAAGCATTTGGAAACAACAATAGGGTGTTCTATGGTGTGGAGCTGGTACAAAATGATGTAACTTCAATTGGAATTGATCAAGACATTGTAAGCGGGACCTCCGCCCCAGGCCCTTCGCGGTATCCCCAGTCAACTTGGGCTTCGTATGCAGCCTATTTGAGCTACCATCACAACTTCACCGAAAAATTTTTGATGCAAACTGGTGTACGTTACAACATTTACAAACTTGATGGCACATTTGACACAACTTTTTATCATTTTCCTTTTACAACTGCTGAGATTAACAATGGTGCATTAACCGGAACAGTAGGCTTTGTTTACAAACCCACCAAAAAGTGGGCAATAAGCCTTAATGCCTCTTCAGGTTTCCGATCACCAAATGTTGATGATGTAGGCAAAGTATTTGATTCGGAGCCAGGTTCTGTTGTAGTTCCCAATCCAGAACTTAATGCAGAGTATGTTTATAATGCTGAACTTGGTATAGCTAGGCTGTTAGGTGAAATTGCAAAAATTGACTTTACGGTTTACTATACATACCTTGATAACGCTATGGTCCGCCGCGATTTTACCCTTAACGGCTTCGATAGTATAATGTATGAAGGAAGCATGAGCAAGGTTCAAGCTATACAAAATGCTGCTAATGCCACAGTTTATGGTGTTCAAGCAGGATTCGACTTAAAATTACCATCCGGATTTGGTTTCTCTACTGATTTTAATTATCAACATGGTGAAGAAGTGCTTGATGATGGCTCCACAAGTCCATCAAGGCATGCACCGCCATGGTTTGGGATTTCGAGGCTGATGTATTCATATGATAAACTTGATGTGCAATTCTATGCCATGTATAGTGGCAAAAAAGATTTTGAAGATCTACCACTTGAGGAGCAAGGAAAAACGGAGATTTATGCCATTGATAACGAGGGCAACCCCTGTTCACCTGGATGGTACACCATAAACTTTAAAGCCATGTATCAACTTAGTGATATTATAAGTGTAAGCGCTGGCCTCGAAAACATCTCCGATCAACGTTACAGGCCTTATAGCTCTGGTATTGTGGCTCCTGGACGCAACTTTGTGCTTTCTTTTAAAGCTGCTTTTTAGCATCCAGGTTTAAACTAGCTGGCACTCTTAGCGAACGAAGGCCTTACGTTTAAGCTCTGAATAGATCGAAACAGGACCTTTTAGATTGTTTTGTTGTAGCTTTGCAGCATAGCTTGTAAAACCATCCACAACTCTACAAAAACTTAGGCCAAAACTCTGCCTACCAATGGTTTGAAGAGTTTTGGCCTTTTATTTTCATTATGCAAAAACTCTCGTATTATCTTTTCATACTTCTTGTAAAACTGTTCAGTATCACGCCTTTCTGGTTTGTTTATCGGCTTTCTGATATAACTTACTTTCTACTTTATTATATAGTAGGTTACAGGCGTAAGATAGCTCATGCCAACCTTAAGAAGGTTTTCCCCGAAAAAACTGCGGCCGAACGTTCAAAGATTGAAAAGCAATATTACCACAACCTTGCTGATTTGATAGTTGAGAGCATAAAGGGCTATTCGCTGAGTTATGAAGAACTTAGTAAGCGGTTTACTATTCAAAACCCTGAAACACTAACGTTTATTGAAAAGAACTATCATAGCATTATAATTGCTTCAGCGCATTGTGGCAATTGGGAATGGGGTGCTATGGCAGCTCCCATTATTACTGCGCATAAAACTGTTGGGTTTTATAAACCATTGTCAAACAAACTAATTGACAATTATGTAAAGGCCAATAGGGCGGCCAATGGAATGACGTTGGCTTCAATTTACGAAACCACCAAAACTTTTGTCAATAACAAAAAAACACGCTCGGCCTATTTTTTCATCTCCGATCAAAGCCCAACCAATAAAAGGGCATCGTTATGGATCGATTTTAGAGGAATTAAAACTGCTTGGTTGCACGGTTTGGAAAAACATTCGCGACAAAACAACTTACCCGTTTATTATTTTGGAATAGTTAGGGTACAACGGGGTATATATAATGTGTTTATAGAAGAAATTGCCAAAGACCCAACTGCGCTGCCTTATGGCATGGTCACCGCCAAATACGTTCAGATATTGGAACGCTTGGTAAGTGAACGACCGGATGACTGGTTGTGGACCCATAGACGTTGGAAAATGCAGCCACCTCAGCTTGAACAAGATTAGCCTAATTCAGTAAATTTTGATGGATATTTGGCCCATTCGGCCTTATAAAACTTGGTAATATTGGCCATATCTTCTTGTTGGTTCTGGCCGGGGAAAACAATTGGCCCTACACCAACAAGTTTTCGCTTATAATCGAGGGAACCAAGCAAAATTGGGATCTTGGCCTCTTTAGAGATGAAATAAAAACCCAGCCTCCAACGCCTGGTAGCCTTACGTGTACCCTCTGGAGTAATTATCAGGTTAATTCTTTCCTTCTTATTTAACTCATTAACAATACTTTTTACAAAAGTAGTATCCTTGCCAACGTGTACAGGGATGGCACCAAAGAAGTGTAAGATGGGTCCTAAAGGCCAAAAAAAGTACTTGGCTTTTATTAATAGCGTAACAGGCAAGCCTATGCTCATAAAATACAACCGTCCCCATATAAAATCCCACATACTTGTATGCGGGGCACTTATGATGATCAATTTAGGGTACTGAAATGGAAACTCAGCATTGGCCTTCCAACCTGCAATTTTTAATATGGCCGCGGCCAAGGTTTTGGTAATCATTCTATAGTACCTCTAATATCTTTATTTTCTTGTTGTTAAATATAATCGTATCTCCAGCTTTCTTGTTACGCATGGCTTCAAAAATTGGAACCTGAGTTGAAATGGCAAACCATTCTTGGCCTTCTACAGTTACCTTTCCAATTCCAGCTGAAATATAAATATGTTGGGAGTCGGTAATTACAGCAGCCCCAAATTGGATGGTATCAAAGGCTCTAAGAGGCAATACCTTGTTCAATACCTCCATCACCTCCAGTGATTTGGCATATTGCCTACCAAACATCTCGGTTTTTTGAAGGTACTGAGTACGGTGCGATTCATAAACATCTAAGGTATTAACTTCTTCAATAGCTGCATTTTGTGCTTCTTCCATAGCTTGGCGTATAGCATCAAGCGTCTCTTGCTGCGATTGTATGCAAGCATCGAAAATTTTCTGTTTTGTACTTAATTTATCCATTCGTTCAAAACTTTGTTCGTTTTTCAAATATACAAAAAAAATCATAGTTGCAAACTTTACACCCAAAAAACTTGTTAGTAAATTAACAATCTTCTATAATTCAATAATATGCCTAAAAAAAATGGCCTTTCCGATGACTTGGCCATAGTAAGCAAACGTATAAACCCGTAATTTCGCATATCAAAGTCAAAATTATGGAAAACATCCCCAACGAGCCCATTTACTCACGACAAGTACTTGAATTTCTGGCTGTAGCTCATGAGTTTTGTGTTTTTATCGAAAAGACAGAAGCCAAGGAAACCACCGAAATTGTAAGTGTTTTGCAGAAGATGAACCCCCTACTCTATTTAAAAGGTGCGCTTTTACCCGAAGTAGAAGTGATGAACCCAGAAGCGAACGAACGATTTGTTATTGAAGAGCAATGGGAACAGGTTTTCAACAATTTAAGGCAAAAATTTGGGCCTAACGACGAGTATTGGGGTTTCGACCCTGCCGAATTTGGTTATGATGAACCCCGAAAATTAAGCCTGGCTGAAAGTTTTGCAGATGTGTACCAAGATTTGAAAGATTTTACAATCCTATACCAAAAAAACTCAAAAGCCGCTAAAGAGAATGCCGTAAACGAATGCAAGCTGCTTTTTGAAACCCATTGGGGCATACGCCTAATGAATGCTAACGTTCAACTTCACAACATCCTTTTCGGTCATAAAAAGAACCCTTATAGCCAAACAGAAACAATACTTTAGCCTTTAAAACGTTCCATCACACCGTATCACCAACGGACGAAATCTATGAAACTTTCTATCATCATCGTAAACTATAATGTTGAGTTTTTTCTTGAGCAATGCCTCTATTCAGTTAGAAAGGCTTGTGCTGGGCTTGATACAGAAGTTTGGGTGGTTGATAACAACAGCATTGATGGCTCCTTAAAAATGGTTCAAACCAAGTTTCCGGAAGTAAAGATAATAGCCAATAAAACCAATACAGGTTTCGCAAAAGCCAACAATCAAGCTATCAGGGTTGCCAAAAGCGAATATATTTTACTTTTAAATCCCGACACCATCGTTGAAGAGGACACCTTTACTAAAGTAGTTGAATTCATGGATTCTCATGCTGAGGCTGGTGGGCTAGGTGTAAAGATGGTGGACGGCAAGGGAAAATTCTTGCCAGAATCAAAACGTGGTTTGCCTACGCCATCGGTTGCTTTTTACAAAATCTTTGGGCTTTCAACCTTGTTCCCGAGCTCAAAAACATTTGGCAAATATCATCTCACTTACTTAAATAACGAAGAAACTCATTGTGTTGATGTACTTTCGGGGGCGTTTATGCTGTTGCGCAAAACGGCTTTGGAAAAAACAGGTTTGTTAGATGAGGATTATTTTATGTATGGCGAAGACGTTGACCTTTCGTATCGAATAACAAAAGCTGGATATAAAAACTATTATTTCCCTGGAACAAGAATTATCCATTATAAAGGCGAAAGCACCAAGAAAAGCAGTGTAAATTACGTATTTACGTTTTATAATGCCATGGCCATTTTTGCCGGGAAACATTTCTCTAAAAGCAATGCCAAGATATTTATCACGCTTATTAACTTTGCCATTTATTTTAGGGCTACCTTATCCATTGCCAGGCGTTTCGCTTTAAAAGTTTTTATTCCGCTGCTTGACGCATTAACCATATACGGTGGCACCCTTTTGCTTAAAAACTACTGGGAAGGCGTTATTTTTCAAAGCGGAGGGCACTATCCACCCGGTTTCATTTTTATAGCACTACCTATATATACGGCAACCTGGATTCTGGCAATTTTCATCAGCGGGGGCTATGATCGCCCGTTTAAACTGTTAAAAGTCTTTCAGGGGGTATTTATTGGAACGGTAGTAATACTTACGGCCTATGGGCTTTTGGATGAGTCGTTGCGTTATTCGCGAGCACTTATTTTGTTTGGCGCCATTTGGGGAGCTTTAGGCATTACAGCCATACGTTTTGCACTGCATGTATCGGGCCTAAAAGCATACAGAATAGGTTTTGAAGAAAACAGACGATATGTAATTGTTGGGCATCAGGATGAGTGTGAACGCGTTGCCGAGATATTGAGGCGAACACATCAGCAGCCGGGATTTATTGGCTTTGTTGGGACCGAAGCCAGTGAACGCGGCGGTTCAGAATATATTGGTAAGCTGAATCAAATAAAGGACATTATACGGATTTATGGAATACACGAGGTAATTTTTTGCGGACGTGATGTTACGTCTCAAGAAATTATCGACCAAATGGCTGATTTGCAGGAACTAGAAATAGACTATAAAACTGCTCCGCCAGAAAGCATGTCGATTATAGGAAGCAACTCGATAAGCACCACCGGCGATTTATATATTGTTGACATCAACAGCATTGCAAAACCACGTAACCTTCGAAATAAACGTTTCTTCGACCTGAGCTTAGCCACCCTCTTATTGCTTGCTTTCCCAGTCTTGCTGTTTATTGTGGTTCACCGTGCCGGTTTGATCAAAAACATCTTGCAAGTACTAATCGGGAAAAAAACATGGGTTGGCTTTGGCAAGACTATTGACAGTAAACACCGATTGCCCAAAATCAAACCAGGCGTTTTAACACCAGACGATGCCTGGCCTTTAGAAACCTTTGAAGAAAAAACATCCCTAAAGCTTAATCTGCTTTATGCCCGCGATTACCGCGTGATAAATGATTTGACCATAATCTATCGGGCTTTTGGCAAACTAGGACAAAGTTAGTGGTAAGTAATTGATTACAAAAAATTTATATACATCATGAAATTAAATCTCACCCGTCCCCTGGCATTTATCGACCTTGAAACCACAGGCGTAAATGTTGGGCACGACCGCATTGTTGAACTAAGCATTTTAAAAATGAAACCCGATGGAAACCGAGAGGTGCTTACCAAACGGGTAAATCCAACCATCCCAATTCCAGAGCATGTAATTGCTATACATGGCATTACCAATGAAGCGGTGAAGGATGAACCAAGTTTTGCTGAGTTAGCTAAAAGCGTAGCCAACTTTTTAAAAGATTGCGATTTAGCTGGTTACAATTCTAATAAGTTTGATGTACCACTTTTGATGGAAGAGTTTTTGCGCGCAGGAGTTGATTTTGATTTAAAGAACCGGAAACTTATTGATGTACAGAACATTTTTCATAAAATGGAGCCACGTACATTGGCAGCTGCTTACAAATTCTATTGCCAAAAAGAGCTGGTAAATGCACATTCGGCAGAAGCTGATATAACCGCAACGTTTGAGGTGCTCATAGCCCAGTTGGAGAAATACCAGGATGTGGAGTTAGAAGACAAAAAAGGGAACAAATACAAGCCAGTAAGCAACAATGTTTCGGCTTTGCACGAGTTTTCGTTCCGCAACAACAATGCTGATTTGGCTGGCCACATTATCTTTAATGACCAAAACATCGAAACCTTCAATTTTGGCAAATACAAAGGCAAAGGCGTTGAAGAAATCTTTGCTAAGGAACCTTCTTACTATGATTGGATGATGAAATCAGAGTTTCCGCTTTACACCAAAAAGGTGATAACTGCTATAAAACTACGTGGTTTCAACAAAGGATCCATCAATTTTGGATAGGGAATGTTAATAACTGTCTAATTTTTTTTGAGGGCTTGTAGGGTGTATTCAAAAAATATTCATACCTTTGCAGCCCTTAAAATATTAATAGTTTAGGCGATGGCAAAGAAAAGCAAAGAAGCGCGGGTGCAGGTAATTCTTGAATGCACTGAGCAGAAAGCCAGCGGAATGCCCGGCATGTCGCGGTATATTACCACCAAGAATAAAAAGAACACTCCTGCAAGGATGGAGTTGAAGAAATACAATTCAATCCTTAAGAAAGTAACTGTTCACAAAGAAATTAAATAAAAAACTGAGATATGGCTAAAAAGGTAGTTGCAACCCTTCAATCGGGTGGTAAAGATTGGGCTAAGATTATCCGTATGGAAAAATCGCCCAAAACCGGTGCTTACATTTTCACCGAAGATATGGTGCCAAATGATAAAGTAAAAGATTTCCTAGCTTCTAAGAAGTAAGTAATCGCATTGTTTATCAAGCACGTAAGAGCATTTTCCCACATTACGGGAGAATGCTTTTTGCGTTTAATCAGTTTTAATTCCGTAATTTAGCACCCTCAAATTCACACATATGGGCTTATTTTCATTCTTCGGCAAAAAAGAAAAAGAAGACTTAAACAAAGGTCTTGAAAAAACCAAAACATCGGTCTTCTCAAGAATCACAAAAGCTATTGCCGGGAAATCAAAGGTTGATGATGAAGTACTGGACAACTTGGAAGAAATTTTGGTTAGTTCGGATGTGGGTGTTGAAACCACGCTAAGAATAATTAAGCGCATAGAAGAGCGCGTATCAAAGGACAAATACTTAGGAACAAGCGAACTAAACAGGATATTAAAAGAAGAAATAGCCGAACTGCTCGAAGAAAACAAAACATCCGAAGTATATGGTTTTGATTTTCCTAAACGTTCAGAACCCTATATTATAATGGTAGTAGGCGTAAATGGAGTGGGCAAAACCACCACAATTGGAAAACTAGCCTATAACTTCAAAAAAGCAGGTAAATCGGTGGTGCTAGGTGCAGCAGATACATTTAGAGCTGCAGCCGTTGACCAACTCAAGATATGGGGCACCCGAACAGGCGTTCCGGTAATTACCCAAGGCATGGGCGCTGATCCCGCCGCAGTAGCTTATGATACCTGTGCTTCGGCAAAAGCTTCGGGCACCGACGTTGTTATAATAGATACCGCAGGCAGGCTTCACAACAAAGTAAACCTGATGAACGAGCTGTCGAAGATAAAAAAGGTGATGCAAAAAGTTATCCCCGACGCCCCGCATGAAATCTTGCTTGTGTTGGATGCCTCAACAGGGCAAAACGCTATTGAACAAGCAAAACAATTTACGGCTGCTACCGAAGTAAACGCACTCGCCCTTACCAAATTAGATGGAACTGCAAAAGGCGGAGTTGTAATAGGTATATCCGATCAGTTTAAAATACCCGTAAAATACATTGGGATTGGCGAAAAGATGACCGATCTTCAACTTTTCGACCGCAATGAATTTGTTGATAGCCTCTTTAAACAAGAAAGCTAAAAATACGTATTTGCTTCAAATGATGACACACTAAAAAAGCCTTACTAGTAAGGCTTTTATTATTTTTAGTGGCTAACTGCCTGTTATTCTGTGCCTATCAATCGCACATTGATGGCTTGCATCCCACCTTTTTTGCCTTCGATTAGATCAAAACTCACTTGGTCGTCTTGCTTAATCTTGTTTACAAGGCCTGTCATATGAACAAAATACTCGGCATCTGAATCGGAGTCTTTAATAAACCCGAAGCCTTTTTGCTCAATAAAAAACTTTACTATTCCCGTTTGCATTATATTAAATTTAATTCTGTGCAAAGATACATAAAATCAGGACATTGTCAAATTCTTTGTATTGAGATTCATAAAGTTAAAGCTTGCATGTTAACAAACTATCAATCAGCAGCTTCCAATTCATCAAGCCGTTTATCGAGTATCCCAGCAAAAAGTTTATCATTGGGCGGGGCGAAAATTAGGCTATGCTCACCTGGAATATTATGCACTTTCACTCCTTTTGTGGCAAAGCGTCCCCAGCCGTATGTTTTGCGTTCGGGTATGTAAAAAGCTTTTTTCTCTGCCCTAAACAAATCAAGCAACAATTGAGTTGGACGAAGGGTATATGTTTTTAACGCGTTATAGATGGTAATAGCAACCTGGGCCTTTTGGAAAATGGGTAGAGGTTCTTCATCCGATGCTTTTTGCTTTCGCAAAGATGCGGTTCTAATTATTCCACGTTTCATTAGCTGATACAGCACTTCATGCCGCAAATTCCCATATTTGGTGGCTAAGTATTTTCCCTTGGCTTCCCATGGTTCCAATAAAAACATCCACACAATAAACAAAGGCTTAATTACCAATAGTTTAAATTGACGCAGCAGGTAATGAGGAATTGGAAGGTCTTCGTGTGCTGCGTAGGTAACGGTATCAATTACACCCAAAAACCTGACTTCCTCACCCTTAGCTAATAGTTGCTTTGCCATTTCAAAAGCAATAAAACCTCCAAGCGAAAAACCAAATAAAAGGTAAGGTCCTTTGGGCTGAACCTGCTGAATTTCTGCTATATAATCAGAAGCCATTTCAGAAATACTCGTACTAATTTGCTGTTTCCCATCCAATCCTTTGGCTTGTAAGGCATAAATGGGTCTATTGGGTTGTAGGTTCTTGCCAAGTGATTGATAAAGAAGCACATTTAGGCCAGCGCCGTGAACTAAGAAAAGTGGGGTTTTTCTTCCCTCTGCCCGTATGGGAACCAGGCATTGCCATTGGGTGGAAGGCTTACCACTGCTAACCAATTGTGCTAACTGGCGCACAGTAGGATGCGTAATTAACGACGCCAAGGGTAGGTTTACCTGAAATAGTTTATGAAGTTTTGTAATGAGCGAAACAGCTTTAAGCGAATGCCCACCAGATTCAAAAAAATCATGTGTAACGCCTAGCTTTTCAAGGCCTAATACCTCACGCCAAACATCAAGCATTTTTGCTTCTACCTCGTTGCTGGGTTCGGCTATGGTATCATTATCACTCGATTGCTGCGCCAAAGCCAAATTCCATAACGCCTTATTGTCAGTCTTGCCATTGGATGTTAGCGGTATATTCTCAATTTCAAAAATACTGGAAGGCACCATATAAGAAGGCAAGTTTTGGCTAAGACTGGCTTTTAGTTCTTCGGAACTACCTATGCTGCCAAGCACAAAAGCAATCAACTGATTTTGATACCTTTCAGGGCCATTGAAACATGCTACACATTGCTTACTTCCCGTTAAGGCTTCAACAGCATGCTCAACTTCTTGTAATTCAACCCTAAATCCCCTAATTTTAACTTGATTATCGCGTCTTCCTAAATAATTCACATTCAATTGGCTGTTTAATACAACCCTATCGCCCGTACAATAGCCACGAAGAGATTTGGATGTTGGAAGATATAATTGCACAAATACTTCTTTTTCTTTTTGTTCGCTATTGAGATACCCTTCTGCCACCGCTGGGCCTGTTACCAATAATTCGCCAGCAACACCCAACGGGAGAACCCTTTTAAACTTATCAGTTACAAAGGCTCCGTAGCCTAAAAGAGGCTTACCAATTGGAACTGCGGCACCGGGTAAATAGGCTTTTGGCATTGAATGTGCTAACGCAACCACCGTGGTTTCGGTGGGGCCATAGGTATTGTAAAGTGTACAACCCGTATGGGTTATTTGTTCCCAAAGGGCCACATCTTCTGGATACGCTGCTTCGCCACCAATAATGACCGTTTGGAGCGAAGTTGGTAATACCAGATTGCTAGATGACAAATATTGAACCACTTGCCTCCAGTATGCTGTTGGTAAATCCCAGAAATTAATTTGCTTGGCGTGTGTGGCATCAATTAGTGATTGTGGCAATAGCATGTCCTCGGTCCTTGGATAAAGGGTACTGCCAGAACAAAAGGCGCAAAATATTTCTTCGATACTTGCATCAAATCCCAAATTGGCAAACTGTAGAATCCTTTCGTGATTTGTTACCTTATATAATTGCAAGGCTGCCGATGTAAACGTTGAAAGGGCGTTGCGGCTTATTTTAACTCCCTTGGGCATACCAGTACTTCCGCTGGTATAGATAATATAGGCAAGTCCATTATACGATTCCAAAGGCTTAGCCTGTATTGCCTCATAAGTTTCATAAGCTTGCGCAGGTATAACCCTAAGGGTAGAATCCGTTATTCCAAAATCATCGCCAATAAGTATGGCTGCCATGGAATCGGAAAGCATATAGGATTTGCGCAAAGGAGGCTGAGCGGGGTCGATGGGCAAAAAAGTGCAGCCCAAATACAAGGAAGCCATAATCGAAACATAATAGCTATAACCTCTTTCAACCGAAACTGCAACAACATCATTTTTCTGTAATCCTGATTTTGTAAGTACCGCAGCCATTTTTTGAACATCCTCATAAAACTGGGTATATGTAACCTGAAGCTGACCGGTTTCAATAGCTAAGCTTCCGCCATAGGTTTCTGCAACATTCCTAAACATTGAAAAAACATCTTGTGCAATTGTTTCAGGATGTTGATTCAGCTTACCATAGGTTGATTCAAAAAAGGCTACATCCATCCACTGAATTTGATTCCATGACGCTTGGGGCGCTTTGACCACAGATTGCAGAAAATGAATCAACGAATGTTCGAAAGATTGGGCAATCAGTTTATCTAATCGGCCATTCTCAGGAAAAAACACATCAATTCGTGTAGGCGAAAACAGAATACCTACAGCGTTTTTTGGAATTAAACCTAGATCCAATTTGGTGTTAATAAACACTATAGAAGGCTGACTGGTAGCCGAATCACGCAGATCGGGGTAACGCAGTGGCAAGTCGCAGGTAAAAGTACCTTTGGCCTTAAGGATGTCAATAAAAGACGTAACCAAATTTATAGTTTCGTCAACGGTAATGGCTTCATCAAGCGCGAAGTTTAATGGAAGTACCGGTGAAAACAAGCTTGTATAAGCGTCAAGTTCTTTTGTTAAACCATTTGAAACCAATCCAAAAGACCCAAGCCTTGTATCGGATAGCTGAATTAAGTACAGCAAAGTGGCAGCTACTAAAACCTTTGTTGGATCTTCGCTAAAATGGCTCAATCCTTTTTGAAGTTGTACATCAACCGGAATTGATACAACTGATACTTCGCCTTGTGATGAATGCTCAAACGGCCAAGGAAGATACTCGCTAGCAGACAGTTGTTCTTTCCACCAAGATTCATTTTTGCAATGGGTTTTATACAAGTCGCCAATATGCGCCACTTCTTCATCAGTCATTAGCTCAAGGGTGTATCCATCCGTTATACCTTGAATTCCAAGAAGCTGATTGAACGATAGGCGATTATTTGCTGAATCATAAACCTCTTTTATTTGCAGGCTACCATCTTTACAGCCAATAGACCATTTTCCATCTTTTAATGCAAGCTCCCCAGGCTCAAGCTCTTTGCCTAAATCAAAACTTGCTTTCTCGAAGGAATAAAATGATGTATTAATTTTGATATGGGGCAACATAAACTCATTGATGTAATGCCCACCAAAATCGGTTGAACGAACTAAAGCAGCCAGTTCTTGAACACTACTTTGCCAACGTAATAAGCCAAGCCCTGCTGGCCGTTTTAAGCGTGGATAAAAACTTCGCTGGCTTAAATCTTGTTCAATTGCGCTTAGGTCATTCTTTGCCAGCCTTAAAGCTAGACGATCAAAGCTTTTGAGCGCGGCTTCGAAACAGCGTGTGTTCAGCAACCAGGCTGTATCCTCTTCATACACAGCAACTGGCTCTGATTCAAGTATCGCACCACCATCGATCCGGTCAACAATTTTATGCCATGAAACACCGTGCAGCGATTCCCTATTTGCAATGGCATGGTTTGATGCAAACATTCCCGCATAGCGGGGCAAAGGACTATCATGGTAATTCACAGCTAACTTAGCAGCCTTTGCAACTACATCATTGCCAAGTAATAAACCATTATTTATACTAAACAAATAATCAAATGAACCACTAACTGCCAAATCCAGATCTTGAGTGAATGCCACGCCCTTTTCGAAACAAGCTTTTGCCAACGAATTATCGGAAGATACAAGGTGGGTAACTGTAAAATTATAGGATTGAAGGATATCGATGCAATGCAAATTGATGGTTCCATCGCCAATAAGTATGCAACTGCCCGAATGCCGCTGCTGTGACCGTGATGTAAGAAAGGAAGGAATTTCGGCTAACGAAGATTCAGGGTTTTTGGAAATCCAAGCTACCAGCATCTTAATATCAGCCGTAATTAACTCAACTTGCTGCAATGCATACAATTCTGTATCATATTCTAGCCAACACTCATACGTATTCCCTGTTTTTTCAACATTAAACGAAAAGTCGGCTTTGCAGGTATTGTTGCCCAGTTCTTTCTGCTCCAGAATAAAATCGGGAAAATCGGTTTGTACATTTGGCCAATTCTGCATGATAAACATCGCCTGGAACAATGGATGCACACCCTGTTGTTGCGGAACGCCCAAGGCTTTCACAACTTGCCCAAACGATAAATCGGCATGCGAAAATGCTTGAACCGAAGTTTGGCTAAGGTGCTGCAGGAACTCCGTAAATGATTGATTAACATCTATTAAAGAACGAATGGCCACCATATTGGTAAAATAACCTATCAAATTAGCCACATCGGGATGTTTCCGATTGGCAAAAGGTGTTCCTACACAACAATCATTTTGCCCCGACCAAGCGGCCAAAGCTAATTTATAAACCCCCAGAAAAAAGCTAAATGGCGTTATTTTAAGGGTTTGGCAAAGTTGCTCCACGGCCAGACTGTCGTTTTCAGGAATCCAAAACCAATGCCTTTTTCCATTTGCTCCCGCCTTTAATCTGTTAGCTTTATGCTTTTTAGGTATAGTAAGCTGAGGAGGAAGCACTGTGAAGACGTTTTTCCAGTATTCAACTTGCTCTTGGGCCACATTTTTAGAGAACTGTTTGTGCCATTGGGCAAAATCGCCAATACGGATTGGATTTTTGAGATCCGGGCCAATTTCGCCTAAATTGTAAATATCTGCCAGTTTGCGTGTAAAAAGATACAGCGACCATCCATCAAAAATGATGTGATGGATAACCAATAAAAGCCTATAATGAGCGGGTTGTAAGAAGACAAGCTTAAATGCAAATAAAGGTAATTGCTCTGGCTTGAAAACTGCTTGGCCAAACGACTGCAATTGTTCTTGGTAACGCGCATTCGAGTTACCATCAATGCTAGCATCAACAAAATCAAACAATAATTTGGCTTTGGCATGAATAATTTGTGTGAATACATCTTCACTTAACGAAAATGTACTTCTAAAGATTTCTTCTTCTTGAACAAGCAGGCCAAGGTTCCTTTTTAACAACTCAATTTCTACGTTCCCCTTTAAATCAAACTCCACCAAAATATTATGCTGCAATTTGGTTTGATCCATTTCATTCAATAGCAACATCTCTGCTTGGGTATCGCTTACGGCATAAACTAATTCATCATCTGATAAACTTGAGGTTATGTGTTGAGAGAGCGTAGTATATTTATGCTCTTCAACGGCTTTTACCATTTTACGGATGCTTATCCCCGAATAGAAAACATGTAATGGAAGTTCAATGCCAAAGGCTTCAATAATTGCTGTAATTACTTGAATAGCTTTTAAAGAATGACCACCAGCTTCAAAAAACTCTTCGTCACCATGAATGTTTTCACGTGACAGCACTTTTTTCCAAATGGCGTAAACAAGGCTTTCTGTTTTATTTCCAGGTACAAAAGCTTCTTGATGATCGGCATAAAGCGAAGCCACGGATGGCAAGGCTTTACGGTCGAGTTTACCATTTTCGTTTACCGGAAACCGTTTGCAAACAATATACTCTGATGGAAGCATAAAAGCTGGCAACGAATGCTCTAGGTCTTTCGACAATTTGTCACGGCTGGGAGTATCCAATAATTGATATTCAACCGTATAGACTTGTAAATCCTCATTAATGGGCACAAAGCAACCTATTAGGCTATCATCGCCCGAACGGTCTTTTGTAAACAGCACGGCCACTTCCTTAAATTGGCCTAAATTATACAGGGCATTCTCTATTTCGCCTAATTCGATGCGCAAGCCCCGCAACTTTACCTGAAAATCGCGCCGTCCAATAAAATCGAGAAGATTGTTGGGCAACATTTTTCCAATATCGCCCGTGCGGTACATTTGCTCGCCGGGTCGTTGAGGATCAGGCACAAAACGTTCGTTACTTAAATCTTGGCGGTTAAGGTAGCCTCGCGCAACACCTTCACCACCAATACAAATCTCGCCTTCCTCACCGGATGGCATTAAACGTCCATCATCCCCAATGATATAAATAAAGTCGTTTGCAACAGCTTTACCCACAGGAATTTTGGCATAATTTACATCGTGCTCGCATAAATAGGTAGTTGCGTAAACAGTGGTTTCGGTAGGTCCATAAACATTGATTAACTTTGCGCCATATGCCAGCAATAACTTATAAAATCGCTGAACCAAAACCGGACTAACCACCTCACCACCAGCCGACACCCACTTCAAACTGGCCAGCATTGCCCTATTGCCAGTTGCATCGATATAATCGAGGAACGAACTCAGCATACTCGAAACAAAGAATGCAAAGCTTATCTTTTCGGCATAAATAACTTGTGCTAAGGCTGCTGGGTCTTTTTCAAAACCAGGAGGAGCTACAAAAAGTGTAGAGCCTTGCTCCATCCATCCATATAACTCCCAAACCGAGCCATCGAAGGTGTAAGGAGATTTTAGCAAAACAACATCCCCTTTTCCGATAGGGTAGTCATGTTGAACGCTTCGTATTAAATTTACAACTGAATGATGTTCAACCATTACTCCCTTTGGCTTGCCTGTTGAACCCGAAGTAAACAAAACATAGGCAAGCTGATTGGGCTGGGTTTCGCTTTCAAATGGAGAATAGTCTTGGTGAAAATTCTCTATTTCTGGCACCAAAGCTCTGAAACCTAGTTCGGTAAGCTTACCAACCAAACCCGTTGTAGTTATAACGCTTGAAATGCCAGCATCTTCAAAAACAAACTTAATACGGTCAGCAGGGTAATCGGGATCGGCTGGCACATAAGCGCAACCAGCTTTTAGGGCACCGAATATCCCAATCACCATTTCGGCCGACCGTGGCAAGCAAATGCCGATTAACGAACCCGGTTTTATTCCTGCTTTAACCAATCGGAAGGCAAAAGCATCCGTAATTTGATCAAATTGCTTGTAAGTAAACGAAAAACCACTGCCTTTAACAGCAATTAAATGAGCAAACTCTTTAGCTGCATGCGCAAGTATCTGATTAAGCGTCGTTTTTTGAGTATTCATGGGAGGTTCTTATATTCAATGGTAGAATGTGTGTGTTTTTTTATTTCTGCAAATATAAAAAGTCTGAAACACAAAGATCTTATCAATTCACAAAAAGGGGCAATACTTTCAATCATTTAGAAGCACTTTATACGCGAAGAAGTTAAGAAATTGAAATTCATCGAAAACAAACTGAGCAGGACTATCAAAAACATATGCATGACTAACAGCAGGTTGATACAGCAATGCAGAAGCTTGTAGTTTTTGAAGGGCAATTTGATCAACATAATCAGCGAACGGGATAAAAAATGTTGGATGTGGTTGCCTTTCAACATCAAGTGCTATAAAGGGATTTGCATTAAGCCAGTTACGAACCTGAGGGCTATCGTGCAAGATGCTTAAAAGCACAATCTCATCACGTAAAATGCGGTTTTTGATGGGTTCGCATCCTATTTGAATTTTAAAAACTAATGAGTGATCATTAAGGAAAGGACGTGATCCACCAACTGTTACACGCTTATAACCCATTTTTTGCAGCTGGATATGGGCAAAATAGAACAACGACTTGAATGCCCCATCGGCAAAATGGTCCTTAGCATCGCCCATACGAATTCCAATAGTATGGTAAATAGGCACATCACCCATAAGGATAACCATGCCGGCCACCCGCTTTCCGTCGCGTTCCAAAAACAAAAACTTGCCATTTTTATGTGCTATGCCTTCAAAATATTCTCGTGTAAACTTCATGGCTTTATCACCCTTGCGCGCTTTTATAAATGGCACTACCATTTCATAATAAAACTCATCAATTAAAGCGGGGGTCATTTCAGGCCATATGGGCACAAACCCAGCTTTTCGGGTATAATACCTTATCTTTTGAAAAGAAGCATACTTGTTTTCGAAATCCTTTCCTTCTAAATTTACATCAAACTCAGCCCAATAGGGTAGTATTAGTGACTTTAAGCCATTGGTATGAAACCGCATAACAGTAGGTTGAAGGAAGACATCTGCTTGAATCATTTTCCTTAGCAGTTGATTAATAACGGCTTTAGTGGAAATGGAATCATACCGCATTGTTGAATAATCGTTGCCAAGGGCATGGTCTAAAAAAAAACTGGAATGTATATCTTGATCCCCATGCCAAACTATACGAATTGTGTGGTTAGTAGTTGAACTACAGACTAAAACCTTTTGCTTCTTAAAATGTTTAAGCAATATATATATATCATGAAGAAATGAATTTGCAAGTAGTAGTTTAAACTTCCGGATCCAGTGTTTCATTGGTTCGAATGATGATGATTTGCTTTTTGTGCAAGGCGATAACTAGGTAACAAAAATAAGTAAAATCCCAATCAATAACACTTAAAATAGCTCTAAACATATTATTACCTAACTTCTACAGTACGTTAGTAGCATTGTACAAACCGTTCGATTGAAAAAAAAGTTTTTCCTACAAAAAAAATACTGTACTTAATCCATCCCAACATTAAACCAAAACCGTATTTTTGCTGTCCGTAAAACACCAGATGTTGCACTTACCTTAAAGTAATTTTGAATAATGCAACATGAATAATACTGATGCATTTCTAATTACTTACTTATAACCAAGCAATTACTTATAATGCCTACTTTTTTTTGTTGAATTTTAACCTTTATAACCATAACCTATATTACCTTTCATGAAATCTACTCTTGGATTCTTACTGGCGTCGTTTATAACGATACTGCTATGCCAGACCACTTTTGCTCAAAATGAGCCAGCTTTTCCCTCCTACATTTCACAGGGAACATATCACGGACAGAGTAAAGCTTTAAGCGATATTCCTGCCATGACCCAAAAGGAGTTCGACGAATTAGCCCTCAAACTCCGCAAGCGCAAGGAAAACAACAAAAGCCTGAAATACAGGTCATACCCCTTTGCAGAAACAGCCTTCCCAAAAACCATCGACCCCGTATGGCAAACCGATATGGGAAACTCGGTAAGCCCCAAAGCCCCGTTGGTTAACTTTGATGGACAAACATCACCCTATTACCCACCCGACTGCAACGGCGTAGCAGGTCCAAACCATTACATGCAAACCATTAACACGGTTTACGCCATATACAATAAAACAGGAACCTTAGTTGCCGGCCCCACTAACCTGAACCAGCTCTTTGGCAGCGTGCCCGGTGCAACCTACAATGATGGTGACCCCATCATCCTTTACGATGAGCAGGCTGACCGTTGGTTAGTCACCGAGTTTTCAATTTCCGGATCAACCAACTATTTACTTGTTGCCGTTTCTACCACCAACAACCCAACCGGTACCTGGCATCAGTATTCGTTTGTGGTACCTAGCATGCCCGACTATCCAAAATTTGGGATTTGGCGCGATGGGTATTATGTAGGCGTAAACAACAGTTCAGCAAACGATATTTATGTGTTGGAACGCACACCTATGCTTACCGGTGGTGCTGCTCAAATCGTTTCGTTCAACAACAACTGGAGGCCAACTACCAATGATGGATTTGTGTGTGTGCCTCCCATTGACAATGATGGTACTTTCGCCCCAACCGGCACTCCCGGTTTGTTTATTGCCATTAACGACGACGCTATTGGCGGTGGCTCTGATGAACTTTGGATTTATGAATTGGCTGTAAACTGGACTACGCCTTCTGCCTCAACGTTTAACCGGACACAACAAATTGTCGTAGCTCCCTTCGATAGCAATTTTGGAAACAACTGGAGCAATATTGTTCAGCCAGGAACATCCCAAAAAGTGGATGCCATCCCTCAGGTAATCATGAACGTTCCACAATACCGCAATTTTGGCACCTACCAAACCATCGTGTGCTGCCATACCGTTGACGTGGATGCCACCAACCATGCAGGCGTACGTTGGTACGAGTTGCGCAAAACAACCGGAAACTGGACCATCAGGCAACAAGGTACCTATGCACCCGATGTCCACAGCCGCTGGATGGGCAGTGCCGTATTGAATGCCAATGGAAAAATTGGCTTGGCTTATTCCATATCGAGTTCAACGGTTTACCCTGGAATTCGTTATACAGGCCAAACTTCCGGAGCCTATGCCAATGCCACTGGCTTGATGGATGCTCCCGAAGAAATTATTTGGACAGGCACCAACTCGCAAACCGGTGCTGACCGCTGGGGAGATTATTCCTTGCTTTGCGTTGATCCTACCGACAACGAAACCTTCTGGTTTACTACGCAATATGTTGGGAGTGGTGGTAGCCGTAAAACCCGTATTGCCTCCTTTAAAATTGGCAACAGCCCAACAGCCGTTACCACAGCCGCTACAGCCATCACCAGCACTGGCGCTACCCTAAACGGCACGGTGAACCCAAATGGCCTGGCCACCAACTATTACTTCCAATGGGGCACAACCATAGCCTATGGCAATACCACCACAACTACGGCCGCTGGTTCGGGCACATCCAATATCAATGTAAGCTTTCCATTAGCAGGATTGACGAGTGGTGTGACCTATCATTACCGCATTGTAGCCGTAAACAACGATGGAACTGCCAATGGCACCAATATGACCTTTACGCCTGGGGGTGCCGTTCTAACTACAACCGCTGCCTCAGCCATCACCCTAACCACAGCCTCATCGGGTGGTAATGTTACCAGTGATGGTGGCTCGCCCGTTACCGCCCGTGGTGTTTGCTGGGCAACCACTGCAAATCCATTGGCTACCGGAAACCATACCACCGATGGTTCAGGCACGGGAACTTTTGTAAGCTCCATCACAGGCCTTAGCGCAAATACCACCTATCATGTGAGGGCTTATGCCACCAATGCAAACGGTACTTTTTATGGCGAGAACCTAACATTTACAACACTTTGCGGAATATATACACTCCCTTTCAACGAGACCTTTTCGGGAACCACCATACCCACCTGCTGGTCGCAGATTGACAATCAGGGCAACGGGCAAATTTGGCAATTTGGAACCATTACGGGTCAAACCCCAAATCCAAGCCTTACCGGCAACTATGCTTTTTTAAACAGCGATGCCTATGGCAGCGGAAACTCACAAAACGCAGATTTGATCACTCCAACCATGGATTTAACCTCGTTTACGAACGTTACCCTTCAATTTAGCCATTATTTCAAGAGCTATTCGGGTTCATCGGGCAAGGTGTATTACAGCACCAATAATGGAAGCACCTGGACGCTTATTGCAACTTTTACTACCACTTCCACCACCAATCCAGCCACTTTCAATCAAACCATCGCAGCCCTTGCAGGCCAATCGGCCGTAAAATTCAAATGGAATTATACCGGAAGCTATGGCTACTATTGGGCTGTTGACAATGTACAAGTAACAGGTGTTGGCGGAAATACCTTAACCGTAACCCCAGCAAACCAAAACGTTACACTGGCTGCTGGCAGCACAAACTTTGCCGTTACCTGCTCCACAACCTGGGCAGCTAGCAGCGATGCTACCTGGTGTACGGTTACCCCTTCAGGCTCAGGAAATGGAACCATCGTGGCCAATTATACCGCCAACACCGGACCTGCCCGCACTGCCAATATTACCGTTACAGCTTCGGGTGCTCCCAATGTGGTGGTAACTGTTACCCAAGCCGGCGTGGCCCCAACCCTGGCTGTGACCCCAGCAAACCAAAATGTTACGGCTACTGCCGGAAACACAAACTTTACCGTAACTTCCAACGCTTCATGGACCGTAGTGAGCGATGCTACCTGGTGCACCGTTACTCCATCAGGCACGGGCAATGGAACCATCACCGCAACTTATACCGAGAATACCGTTATAACAGCCCGCGTGGCCAATATCACCGTTACCGTTGTTGGACTTACCCCAGTGGTAGTAACCGTTACCCAAGCGGGTGCAGCCCCTACCCTTTCGGTTACTCCATCCAACCAAACCGTTCCAGCCTCCCCAGCCAGTCAGGTTCTTTACCAACTTACATCAAACTCCTCGTGGACAGCCACCAGCAATTCAACTTGGTGTACGGTTACCCCCTCAGGCACAGGCAGCGGAAGCTTAACGGCCACTTATACCGAAAACACCAGCCTTAGCCAACGTATTGCCACCATTACAGTTACCGTTGCGGGTTTAACGCCTGTAACCGTAACCCTCACCCAATTGGGCGCACCTCCAACACTTGCAGTTACACCTCCTAACCAAGATGTAACAGCAGCCGCTGGCAACACCAACTTTACCGTAACCTCAAATTCTGCCTGGACCTCGGTGAGTGATGCCACATGGTGCACCGTAACGCCTTCGGGCAATGGAAATGGAACGATTACCGCTACCTTTACCGAGAACACCTCCACCAACTGGCGTGTAGCCAATATAACCGTGACCGTTGTTGGCATAAGCCCTGTGATTGTAACGGTTACACAAGCCGGTGCAGGCGCTTCGTTAAGCGTTAGCCCATCTAACCAAAACGTTACAGCCCCGGTTGGCACCACCAGTTTTACAGTTACCTCCAATTCAGCTTGGGAAGCCAGCAGCGCAGCATCTTGGTGTTCTGTTACCCCTTCAGGATTTGGCAATGGAACCCTGGCTGCCAATTATGAAGCCAACCTCAGCGCATCGCCCCGCACAGCTATCATTACAGTAACGGTTATGGGCCTTACCCCGGTTACGGTTACGGTTACACAAGCAGGTGCTGCACCTACCCTCGGCGTTTCCCCCGAAACACAGACGGTATCTTTTGAAGCTGGAACCTCTACGTTTAATGTAACTTCAAATGCCAGTTGGACCAGCAGCAGCGATGCCATTTGGTGTACCACAACAGCTTCGGGCAATGGAAACGGCACTTTTGAGGCTATGTACGAAGAAAACCCCACCTCAAGTTCACGCGTGGCCAATATTACCGTAAATGCTGCAGGAACCATCACGCAGGTTGTGCAGCTTATACAGCTTGGTTTTGTGGGAATTGAGCTCAACGACGGCAATGTGATAACGCTCTACCCCAACCCGACCACAGGTTTGTTTAGCATCGCGGGGCCCAATGGCCAAGCTTTTGACCTAAAAGCTACCATTACCGATGCCACAGGGCAATTGGTGCTGATAAAATCAGGAACCGGACAATCGAGTTACGCATTTGACTTAAGCCATAGAGCCCCTGGCAATTACTTCGTAAAAGTGGAAACTGCCGGCAAAACATTGGTTTGGAAGATGGTTAAAAAATAATCCAACTATTGTTTGAAACGAAAACGCCTGACGGTTTAACTGCCAGGCGTTTTTTTATGGATAGCTCGCTGCATTTCCCTGGCTTCGAAACTGTTTTAGAATTGATTTTGCAAGAATAAGGATAACAGGTATATACAATATTTGCGCTATCATTTTGGATAGTGCGAT
>CAZKHA010000032.1:10656-29351 GCA_964552325.1 uncultured Bacteroidales bacterium | reverse complement strand
ATAGTGTGATTAACAAGCTCTAAGATGTATAACTATTATTAAACATCTTGATTGCGACTACAACACAGACCTAATCAGTCCTTACAATAATCATATAATTACCCACTTAATATGGCGAAGAGCCAACCCTTTTTCATGCAATTGCTAAATTACGCACAAAGTGTAGCTTTAAACTCTAACAGGTTTAAGTACTTTTGCAACAAAATGAGCCCATGCGTAAACTATTTATTTTTATAAGCCTTGTTGCGGCAATGTTTTTCTCCTGTTCAAAGCCTGCTGCCAAAATCCATTTTGAGGGCGAGGCGCAAGGCACCTACTACAGCATTACTTATTTTGATCAACAAAGCCGTAATTTCCAGCAATCTATCGATTCGTTATTGGATGCGTTTAACCTTTCGGTATCGCTTTGGGACGACAGTTCCATTATTAGCCGCATCAACCGAAATGAACACAATGTAAGGACCGATACGGTTTTTAGGGATATTTTCAGGATTTCGAACCAAATTTCGGAACATAGCGATGGCGCCTTCGATGTTACCGTGGGCAAGCTAGTGGCTGCTTGGGGCTTTCACAAAAAACAGGGCAAAGTGCCCGATAGCGCGCTAATAACCGAATTGCAAAGACACATTGGGTATAAAACCATTCAATTAGAATCCGATAAATTAATAAAACTCGACACAGCCACTGGTATTGATTTTAATGCCATCGCCCAAGGCTATTCAGTAGATATGGTAGGTGCGTTCTTAAGCTCAAAAGGTATCAAGAACTTTTTGATTGACATTGGAGGTGAGGTACTTGGTAATGGCAATAAGGCCGATGGGACTCCTTGGAAAGTAGGCATTGAGAAACCTACCGAAAATGCTAACAGCGACAGGGAACTGGAGGCTACTTTGCCACTTGCAGATGGTGCCATTGCAACTTCGGGCAATTACCGGAAATATTACGAAGTGAATGGCATACGCTATTCGCACACTATAGATCCTGCAACTGGTTATCCGGTTAGGCACAACTTACTAAGCGCCACAGTATTGGCAAAAACAGCAGCCATCGCCGATGCCTGGGCTACCGCTTTTATGGTTATGGGCCACCACAAAGCTTTACATCTTATAAATCAACATCCCGAGTACAACCTACAAGCCTGTTTTATTGTGGCCGAACCCAATGGAAAGCACGCGATTGTAATGACCGAAGGCTTAAAGAGTTTAATTACCAAATTGCAAACTACTCCCTAGTCTCATCTTTTTTGGTATCAGCCATGGTTATTAACCGTTGGTTTTCAAACACTGATATATGGTTTGCAGAATGAGCATTTAATTCGCCATAAATGTGTTTCAACGTATTCATTATGAGCAATTGTGTAAATTGATTCTAAATTAGATTCATTTATATATAGATATTGCCATATGTAAAACTTTGCCTTTACCTTTGGCCTTCATTTTTTAAGCCTAAATGAGCCTTGCCACAGAAAGCTTCGTTCCACATGTTTTTATACTGGGGATTTACATTCATTGTGAACAATGCACTATTTACTATTAACCAATATATTATGATTAAAAAAAGCACCTTTCTAAACGTTTTGCCCTTTTTTGTTTTGGGACTCAGCCTGTTGTTAATGGGTTATGGTGGGGTTGAAAATGGCGATTATCCGAGCGGGTCGCCCGCTGGCTATACCGGTTCGCCAGGTGATGGAAAAAACTGTACGCAATGCCATAACGGCTCAGCATCAACCGTAACTGGTTGGATTACATCCAATATACCTGCCAGTGGTTATACGCCAGGTTCAACCTATTCTATAACAGTAACGGTAAGCGGTACAGGAGGCAAAGGCTTCGAGGTTTCACCTCAAAATCCATCAGGAACCTTGTTGGGAACACTAACGGCAGGTACTGGAAGCCATTTAACTGGCTCGGGCAAATATGTTACCCAAAACTCGACTGTAAACAGTAACCCTGCAACTTGGACATTTACTTGGACTGCTCCGGCAGTTGGAACTGGTGATGTTACCTTTTATGGCGCATTTACGGTAAACAAACCTGTTACTAAACTATCGACCCTTTTGGTACACGAAGGCCCGCCACCTTTAGGCGTAACAGCCAGCGCCACACCATCACAAATATGCACGGGTGCTCAAAGCCAGCTTAATGCCAATCCAGTAGGAGGCAGCGGTTCCTATACTTACTCTTGGACGTCAGTTCCATCCGGGTTTACCTCCACCCAAAAAGATCCAATGGTCCAACCGCTCCTAAATACTACTTATACTGTGGTGGTAAACGATGGCTCCAACAATGCCTCGGCACAAACCACCGTGGTAGTTTCGCAAAATGCCACTTCCTTTGCTGGTAACGACACCACTGTTTGCAACAATATCGGTAGTGTGGATTTGTATGGCAGCTGCCAAAACTATTCCAGCAGTTTATGGACAAGCAATGGCGATGGGACCTTTGCAAATGCAGCCGTAATAAACACCAACTATACATTGGGCCCAAACGATATAACCAATGGAAGCGTTCAGTTGACCCTTACCGCTAATGCTCAATCACCCTGTTCAGCACCGGCATCTGCTTCAAAGGCTATAACTATTATCCCTTGTTCGGTTCTAACTGCAAATGCCTCGGCTACTCCAGGTTCAATATGTATTGGCAGTCAAGCACAGCTTAATGTGGAGGTTACAGGAGGCAGCGGCAATTACACTTATTCATGGACATCTGTTCCTGCAGGTTTTACGTCAACTTTAAAAGATCCATGGGTTCAACCTACCACTAATACAACCTATTACGTGGCCGTAATTGATGGAACCTCGGTAGCCAATAGCCAAGCCAGTGTAAACGTTACTCCCCTAGCCACTGCAAATGCCGGGGAAGATACAATTTGCTGCCACGACGTGCTTTCGATTCCTTTACAAGGTCTTGCAAGCAATTTTAGCTCAGTACATTGGTCCAGCAGTGGCGATGGAGTGTTTACCAACGTAAATGCTCTTACAACCAGCTATATACCTGGCACCAACGATCGATTAGCGCCTAACTTTAGTCTTATGTTAACGGCAAATCCGGCAAATCCCTGTCAGAATCCTACCGTGGATGAAAAATTGGTTTCAATTGAAATTTGTGAATCACTTAATGAGGCTGATGGCAATAACAATGGAGTGGTAATTTCACCCAATCCCACCCAAGGAAAGGTCAACATTGCCTTTACCGCCCAAGGTACCAAATGCGAATTGGCGGTTTACTCAAATACCGGTGAACAACTACTTACAAGCCAGTACGTATGCAAACCAGGCAAAAATAGTGTACCACTAGACCTTGAGTTTCTAAAACCTGGGATATACTTTTTAGTCCTAAGCAATTCTAAATCAACTGTACACGCGAAACTTATCATTAAATAATCCTATCTACAATTCAACGTGGCCGGTCATTACGATCGGCTTTTTTTTGCTGTAATTGCTGCTGGGGTTGATAAAAAATTACAACCTTTGCGGTATGCTTAAAATGTACTTACTTGCTGGAGTTGGAGGCTTTGTTGGAACTTTACTTCGTTATGGTATCCAAAAGCTTTCGGTTTTTTGGGGCCTGATATCGTTTCCATACGGTACTTTTACCGTAAATCTAATTGGCTCCTTGTTAATTGGTGTAGTGTATGGACTCAGCGAGCGCGGCAACTACCTTACACCCGAAGCCCGTATTTTCCTGGCAACAGGCATTTGCGGTGGATTCACCACTTTTTCATCCTTTACGCTCGACACATTAACCTTGATGCGCCAGGGCCAACATGCTTATGCTGCCACCTATGTTGTAGCTAGTGTGTTATTGGGCTTGGCCGTCACCTATTTGGGTTTTGTATTTACACGAATCCTTTAAAACATTCACCAGCCTTAAAACCAATTAATTATGCAGTTTCCGAACCACCAAACCGTTTTACTTAGGGTGTTTACCAGCGAGCGTGATCATTATCATGGGCATCCTTTCTTTGAAATTATTGTGGAAGAAGCCAAAACCTATGGTCTAGCTGGGGCTACCGTGCTAAGGGGGATTATGGGGTTTATGGCCGGGAGCACTATTCACACAACCAAATTGTTTGATTTAAGCGACGATTTGCCTGTGATTGTTGAAATGGTTGACGAGGCGAACAAAATAAGCGCATTTATGGCTCAATTGCAACCAAAACTCGACGCCATGCAATTTGGTGGGCTTATTACACAAGAAGATGTAAAAGTACTCTATTGCAAATCGACTCGCAACGGAAAGTAGCACATCTTAAAGGCTTTATGAATTTATAGTTAGTTTGTTTGCGAGGTTTCTTCTAGCTGCCGCAACCGCTTTTGCAGGCAAACAGCAAAATACGCATCGTTAGGTGGGGCAAAAATCTTTGAATGGTCGCCAGGGATATCGTGTGTTTCAACGGCTCTACAATGCTGTTCCCAGTCAAGGTATTTGGGGTCATGCACAAAAAACGAACGTCCTAAAGCCCTGAACAAATCAATGGTTCCGGGAAAATAACCCAGTTGGTAGTTTTCGGCAGCTTGATCGCTTGCCCTGCGTACATTTAAAGCATACAAAGGCAGGCCTTCTTTTGTTACCGAAACCTTATCGCCTTTCAATGTCCAATAGAGCCGCAGCAGCTGGTCGCGATACTTCTTGGATTTGTCGTACCAAGTGCGTTTTGGATTTTTGCAAAACTGGCGACAATTAAAAAAAGGCACACCACCTAGCTCTATTAGACTTCGTTTTATACGCTTAGACTTAGAGAAATATTGCTTTGAAGTAAATGCCACGGTATCAAATAGTCCCAAAAACGAAACAGAGTCACCAGATTCAATAAGTTGTAAGGCCATTTCGAAGGCAATGATACCTCCCAACGAAAAACCTGCCAAGTTATAAGGACCCGTTGGTTTTACCTTCCTTATTTCGGAAACATAATAAGCGGCCATGTCGAAAACGGTCTTTAATGGTTGATCAGTACCATTTAAACCCTTGGCCTGCAAGCCATATACAGGCTGATCGGCATCCATATGGTTAGCCAATGTATTAAATAGAAATATATTCAACCCAGCACCATGTATTATAAAAAGTGGGTTCATGCTTCCACTGGTCTTTATCGGCACCAACGATGACCAAGCATCCTCTTCTTTGCCACCTTTTGCAATTATTTGCGACAGAGCCCTGATTGTTGGGTATTTAAACAAACTAGCCAACGGTAACCGGATATGTGTTTCTTTTTCAATTTGCAACATCATATCAACGGCCAACAACGAATGTCCACCCAATGCAAAGAAGTCATCGTCTAATCCAATATGTGAATTAGCCAAAAGCTTTTGCCAAATTGACAGCAAGAACTGTTGCGATGGATTTTCTACCTGTGTGCCCGAGCTTTTTGATTGTTCAAACCGAGGCATGGGCAAGGCTTTGCGGTTTATCTTGCCATTAGGTGTTAAGGGGAAAGTACTTACGACCTCAAATAATGTGGGAATCATATATACAGGTAAATAAGCTCGCAGAAACGCCTGCAATACGGAATTATTCATATTGCATCCTGTATTTACAATGCACCAAGCTACTAATACATCGCTATTGTGCTGGTTTTTGATGATATTTACCACACATCCACTTATTCCCTGGTACCTTAATACGGCTTGTTCAATTTCACCTGGTTCTATGCGGTATCCTCTTATTTTTAACTGATTATCATCGCGTCCGGCATAATAAAGGCAACCATTCTCGTCAAAAAAGGCATTATCGCCTGTTTGATACATGGTGTCGTTGGCCACAAACGGGTTGGGTATAAATTTTTCGAGGCTCAGGGCTGCATTCCCATAATATCCGTTAGCTAATCCCTTGCCCCCAATGTATAGCGAACCACGCACGTAAGGCATAACCGCTTGCATGGTAGCACTTAATACATACATTGAAGTGTTATCAATAGGATATCCGATGGGTACGATGCTTTTGCCATTCGATAAACTAGCTTGGTTTGTGATGCAGTAAACTGACGACCAAATGGATGTTTCGGTAGGACCGTACATATTCCAGATTTCGCTGCCGCAGCCTAAAAGATAAGACGCTAAATCAACGCTTAAGGCTTCGCCACCCGATAAGATTTTCAAATTTGTTTTACCCGGCCAATGCATCTTTTGCAGCATCTTCCAAGTAACAGGTGTGGCTTGACAAATAGTAACCTCCTCTTTGGCTATAAGTTGGGTGAGCAGTTCTGCATTTCTCACTGCATCGGAATCGGCAAGTATTACACAACCGCCCGCCATGGCAGGACCAAACAACTCTAAATATGCGATATCAAACGAAATGGTTGTTACAGCTAAAAAGCCATCCTTGCTGTTTAACCCGGGTTTGTGCAACATGGAGTGAAGGAAGTTAAAAAGCCCAATGTGTTTTATCATCACGCCTTTTGGCCTTCCTGTTGATCCAGAAGTAAAGATAATATAGGCCAACGAATCCGAATCCACTTGAACTTCTGGGTTTTCCGGGGCCGAATCTGATTCCAATAAATCTTCGATACAGATGATTTTTGTAGGTACTATAGGTAATAGGTTTTTTATTTTACCATCGGTAAGTATCAAACCGGGGTCACTGTCTTGCAAAATCATCTCAATACGTCCTTTGGGGTATAAAGGATCGAGCGGGATAAATGTGCACCCAGCTTTTAATACCCCATAAATGGCAAAAAGCGTGGCGGGTGATCGTTCAATAAAAATTGCAATGCGTGTATGGGGTTCTATTCCAAGAGCTAATAGTTGATGAGCCACCACATTTGCCTTATGATTAAGAACCTTGTAAGTAAAAACCTGCTCTTCAAAAACCAATGCCGGTTTCTCGGGATTTTGATTGGCATGGTTCTCAAGGTAATGCTGGATAAAAACATCACGAGGCAATTCTCGTTGAGTCTTGTTCCAATCGAAGAGTGTTTTATGTAGTTCGTTGGGTGTTAATAAGCTATAAGCCGAAAGAGGAAGGCTTGGATTCTGGACGATGGCTTGGCACAAGTTGTTAAATCCAGCGGCAAAACGCTGAATGCTGCTAGGGTTGAACAGCCAAGTATTGTAAGAATATTCAACGGTAAGGTTATCAGCATGGCCCGTAACATTGATAAACAGCTCAAAATTCTCGAACTTGCGTGGGTTGGAGGTGGTTAAATGACGTAACGAATTAAAGTTAACTCCATCATCAATGTTCATATCAATATTAAATACTACGGGAACCAGCGGTATGCGCCCCGGGTCGCGTTCAAAGGTGAGGGTTTGTAATAGCTTACTAAATGTAAACCGTTGATTCTCGAGTGCATCGAGCATACATGATTTGCGAGCCGCCAAAAAAGAGGCAAAAGTTTGAGAAGGCTCAATTTCGGCACGGATGGGTAGCAGATTAACGCAATGTCCTACCAAATGATGGTAACCAGCTTCTGATTGACCCGCTGAAGGTAAGCCAATTACCAACGAAGTCTGCTGAGTTAAATGGTACATAAACACCTCAAACATTGCAAACAAAGTATTTACAAAGGTGGCACCCTGCTTCGCGCCAATTTTTTTGATGGCATCGGCCAGCTGCCGGTCCATTATGGCATCATAACGCTGGCCTTCATAGGTGCGAAGCGATTTATAAGGACGGTCAACAGGGATGTTTAGTACCGGCACATTGCTTTCATATTGTTTCTGCCAAAACAAATGTACCCGTTTGTTTTCTTGGGTCTTAGAATACTCAGCCAAATCATTGGCATACGTGCTGAACTGCACAACGGGCTGCAAAACAGGTTCAGCATGCAGCAGCTTAGCTGAATAAAAGCTTGAAATATCTTGCACAATTATACCTAACGACCAACCATCCGTAACGCTATGATGGCCACACAAATCCAACACAAATTCATTTGCGTCGAGTTTGAGCAATTGTGCTTTGAACAGCGGACCGGCATACAAATCAAAAGGCTGCTCAACATTTAAAGCCAATATTTCGCTCAATCGCTGGTTTCGCAACTCTGAACTTGGCAGGTAGCTCAAATCAATATATGCAGGTTTGTTTTTTTCGTTTGCATGCACTACCATTAGTTCACCATCGGAAGTGAATACTGAACGCAGGGCTTCGTGGCGATTAATTACCAACGTAATTGCCTCAAGCATAAACTCAACTTGCACATCGCCATACAAATACACATTTAAGTTTTCGTTGTATGCGCTATTTGCCTCGGGGCTCATTTGTGCTGATAGCCAAATCTCTTTTTGGGCTTCGGTAACTGGAAAAGTCTTTGCAATGGGCGGTCCTTCAAAAGGATCAAAGTCAACAGCCACTAGCTGTACCTTAGTAGATTGCGGGCTATATTGTACTTTCATATAATCATGCTTTGCAATAATTAATAAAATAAAGTGCTTACAAGTTATTTACATTATTTGCAAATATTTACCGGGTCTATCGGGATCGGGGATAAACCATGCCGGGTCGCCATTTTGAGCTCTTCCCAAACGGGCCCCTTCGATGGGTGGAACGGATAGATTTTTTGCACCGCCATTACCTCCAAAAAAACCTGCTTTGGCCATTTCTGTAGCACTTTCTTTAAAAACATTGATAAGTTGGTTTATGTCAGATGGGGTGTGAGCGGTAGTTACAAAACACGGGAAACCATCCATAATATGAATCCCTTTTAACCGCATAAGCGTAAAGAGAAGCTCGCTAAAAAGGATATCCTGCTTATAGACAATTTTAAACAATGAACTAAAGTATTTAACCTCAATTGGCCAATTGTTCTGTTGACAAATAGTGTTGATGGCAGTGGCCATGCTTGCAGTGGTTTGGTTAAGGTTTTCTTGTATGCTGCCGTTATGCGATTTCAAAAATTGCAGCGAAGCTTTTGCTGCTGCTAAGGCTAAGGGATGACGCACAAAAGTGCCCGCGAAATAGGTAACGCCAATGGTAGGGATGGAATCATTGCCAAACTGCCAGTGTCCGCCGTCTAACGAATCCATAAATTTTTCATTTCCAGCCATAACACCAATTGGCATCCCTCCACCAATTACTTTTCCATAGGTAGCCAAATCGGCTTTAATTCCAAACATGCCCTGCGCGCCTTTAGGATGTGCCCTGAAACCCGTTATTACTTCATCAAAAATAAGGGCAACTCCAGCATCTTGGGTCAGGGTGCGCAGTTTTTGAAGGAATTCAACCGGCCTAAAATCGGGCCGTCGGCTTTGTACAGGCTCAACTAATACAGCGGCCAATTCATGGATGTTATCTTGAATAATCTTGAGGGATTCATCGGTTCCATATTCCAAAACAAGTGTATTAGCCACAGCCTCAGTTGGTATGCCGGGGGCGGCAGCAAAAGACTTCAGTTTTTTTGATCCGCGAACTATCACCTCATCATTAATGCCATGGTAAGAACCCGAAAACAAAACAACCTTTGACCGACCTGTTACCGTTCGGGCCATCCGCAATGCGCCCAATACGGCTTCGGAACCTGTGTTGCACAAGGCTGCGCGATCAAAACCCGTCATTTCGCAAATCAATTGGGTTACTTCGCCTGCCAAAACATGCTGGGGGCCCAGTTCACAGCCCTTATCAAGTTGTTCGTGAAGCACTTTGGTTATAAAATCAGGATTGTTGCCAAACATGTTCGACCCAAATCCACTCAAAACATCCATGTATTCGTTGCCATCAATATCCCACATGTGGCTTCCTTTAGATCGTTCAACAACAATCTGGTAAGTAAGTTCTTTGGTAGTAGGCCTGAAACCGGTAACCACGCGTGGATCGGCTAAGCTTTTGCGGTTAGCCTGCGTGTATGCTTTGCTCTTGGCGGTCTTGGCGTTGTATTGTTCTATTAGGCTGTCGATAAATACTTGCTGCAATTTGCTTAGCTCCGCTGAAGTGTTGGTTTCTATTTTAGCAGCAGCACCAAAAGGTTTCTTTATATCGGGCATCTCTTCGGATAATGGGGCCGCAGGTTGAAGAAGTTCAGGTTTAGCCGCAACACTAATTCCCAAGGTTTTTGATACCAAATCAAGTTGCATTTTTATTTCACGTAGTTGTGCTTCCAGGGTATCTGGCGCTATACTTTGGGCTGCCCGTAAAGCCATTGGGGTAGGTGTGTTAACTGCCGGAGGTTGTTGAAGACCAAAAAGTGATTTGGCTTTTGCTTCTGGGATATGCCCTTCAAGGTAATTTACTAAATGGCTTAGGGTACTCAAGTCTTCGTTTAATTGCCTAAAGCTTATCCGAACATCAAACTTTCGTTGCAAGGTAATTGCTAATTGCGTAAGTATCAATGAATCAAAACCTAATTCGAACAGGCTTGCATTCATGTCAGATTGGTTAATTTCAAGTCCCGATGATTCTTCCAGAACGTCAAAAAGCATTGCAGCAAGCTTTGGTTTAAATGATTGAGTGTCTGTAACTGTTTCCATAGGGTTTTCAAGCAAGTTGATAGATATGTAGGGTTCAATTTCAAGAGTTTGGCGGTGGGTTGGCACTACAGGCGGTTCAATCCAATAGCGTTTTTTGCTGAAAGGGTAGGTTGGCAATGGTATCCTATTTGGCTGGGAATGGGCAAAAAGCTCATTCAAATCAAGTTCAGCACCTACCATCCAAAGTTTGCCGATTGCTTTGTATAACCCAAACAATTCATGGTGTTTTCCTTCGGTTTCGGATATACTTGAGGTGATGACAGCTGGGTTCGATTCTGGATGTTGCCTGGCCAGCGTAGCCAAGGTGTTCCTAGGGCCCAACTCAAGCAAGAAAAAGTCGTCGCGGAGCAAGGTTTTAATGGCGTTGCTAAACCTTACCGGAACGCGTAAATGCTTTGCCCAATAAGCAGTATCTGTTGCTTCAGCATCTTTTAGCCAATCACCTGTTACGGTCGAAACAATCGGGATACGTGGCTTCGAAAGCGTGATGGATTCAAGTGTTTTGGTAAACGCTGGGATTACATCCTCCATCATAAACGAATGGAAGGCATGTGAAGTGTGGAGCAACGAACAAGGAATGTTATTGGTTTCGAGAGCTATTTTGGTTTTGTTGATTGCTTCAAGGGGTCCTGAAAGCACCGAAAGAAATGGGCTGTTGTGCGAGGCAAGTTCAATTTCACCTTTTATGTAATCCATTAACTCATCAGGTGAATTGCGTACAGATAACATGCTACCTTTTGGCATAGCTTGCATAAGTTTGGCCCGTGTGGCCACCAATTTTAGGGCGTCATCGAGGCTAAAAATGCCCGATAAACTAGCCGCGGTAAATTCACCAATGCTGTGGCCAATAAACCCTACAGGTTTTACGCCTTTGCTTATTAAGAGTTTAGCCAACGAATACTCGAAAACAAAAATAGCTGGTTGGGCATACTGAGTTTCTTTAAGTATTGCCTCATTCTCTGTGCTCTGCGGGGCAAACATAAGTTCGCGAATATCTTTTCCAAGCAAACCGAGCAGCTTATTAGAGCAATGGTCAATCCATTGCTTAAACACCGCTTCGTGTTCATAAAGATCCTTGCCCATTCCGGGGTATTGTGAGCCTTGCCCTGGGAACATAAATACGATGCCATGAACTTTTTCGAGTTTTTTGCCGGTAAATGCATTGCCATCTTTGCCATTTAAGGTTTCGAGCAAGCTATCAGAACTGCCCACCGCAACATACCTGTTATCAAAATGTTGACGACCTGTAAGCAGGGTAAATGCTACATCGTTAAGGTTGATTTTGGCTTGCGAACGCAGGTGTGCGGCCAACCTTTGTGGCATTTCTGAAAGATTATGCGTGTTGGGCGCACTTAAAACAATAAGGTTTACAGAGTCTTGGGCTTGGTTTGATTTGCGTTCGGCTGCTTGCTCAAGAATTAGATGAACATTTGTTCCGCCTACCCCAAAGGAGCTGACACCGGCATATTTTTTTGATTCAGGAAAAGCGCATAGTTCGGTATTAATTTTAAACGGAGTTTGGTTGAGGTGGAGGTTTGGGTTTGGCCGTTTAAAATGCAAGGTTGGGGGGATGGTTTTATGTTTCAGAATCAGAGCGGTTTTTATTGCACCCGCCACACCTGCCGCTGGGGTTAAGTGACCGATATTGCTTTTTACGGAACCAATAAAGCAACTTTGTTTTTCCATCCCTTCGCAGGCATTAACAAGGGCTTCTACTTCAATAGGGTCGCCTATGGGAGTGGCAGTACCATGTGCTTCAATATATCCCAAGAGTTTTGGATTGATGCCCCCATTGTGCTGTGCAAGCCGTATGGTTGTGGCCTGGCCCGTAACTCCTGGTGCCGTAAAACTAGCTTTGTCGGCCCCATCGTTGCTCATGCCAACGCCTTTTATCACGGCGTATATGTGATCATTGTCGGCCAGGGCGTCTTCATACCTTTTTAACAAAAGGCATCCAACTCCATCGTTAAACGTGGTACCGGTAGCCGCCTCATCAAAAGGCCTGCAATGCCCATCGGAGGCTAACATGCCGCCTTCGTTGTACAAATATCCGCTATGAATTGGCGATGTGATGGATGCGCCTCCGGCCAAAGCCATTCTGCAATTGCCTAAACGTAAGCTTTCGCTGGCCATTGCAATAGCCGCCAGGGAGGTGGAGCAAGCCGTGAAAATGCTTACCGCCGGTCCTTTCAAATTCAGCAGGAAAGCCGTGCGTGTGGCTATATAGTCTTTCTCGTTGAGTACCATTGCCTGAAAATCGCCTACAAGTTCAACTTTATCGCTGCGCTTTAAAACATTGTTCAAATAGTAGGTGTTGTTTCCAACACCGGCATACACGCCAATCAAACCCCGAGCATTGGTGGGGCTATACCCTGCATCCTCAAAACATTCCCAGGCACATTCCAGAAATTTACGTTGCTGCGGGTCCATCACCTCCGCCATAATTGGGCTAATCCCAAAAAATTCCGCATCAAAGGTTTCGGCATCCTTTATAATTCCACGTGCTTTAATATAATCGGGGTTGTTTTTTAATTCCTCCGAAACCGAAAAATGTAGTTCCTCATCCTTGAAAAATGTTATTGATTCGTGGGCGTTGCAGAGGTTATCCCAAAATGCCGACACCGATTCAGCTCCTGGAAACCGGCCTGACATTCCTATAATGGCTATTCCTGCCCGGTGGTGAAGGCCATCGCTGTCAGCCTGATGCTTGATAACCAAATCTTCCCATGCTTTATCGTTTTTCGATTCGATGTATGAACTCAATTGGCGAAGGGTCGGGAATTGGTATAATTTCACTACGCCTAAATCAATTCCAAGCTGTGTAAGCCTGTCAACCAAATGAATGCTCAACAATGAATTTCCACCTAAATCGAAGAAGTTATCATCAATGCCAATTCCTTCCATACCAAATAGGTCGTGCCAAACACCCGCAAGGGTTTTCTGGAGTGGGGTATGGGGTGACACATATTCGGTACGTAAATCAGGCCGCTGTGGTTTTAAAACGGGTAAAGCCGATTTATCTAGTTTACCGCTTGGTGTTAATGGCAGTTTTAAAAGATGGATAAATGCTGAAGGTACCATGTACTCGGGCAGAACCTTGGCAAGCCTGGTACGCAGCTCTTCGGTGGCTATAACTTGGGCTCCGGTATAATAGGCTGCTAGTTTGTCTAATCCATTGGCATCTTCTACCACGGTTACTGCAGCCTCATTTACTCCCGTAATGTTTTGGAGGGCAATTTCTATCTCGCCAGATTCTACTCTAAATCCATGTATTTTTAATTGTTTATCAATTCGGCCTAAATAAATTAGCTCACCTTTGTCGTCAAGCATTGCCTTGTCGCCCGAAAAATATAAGCGCATACCGGGTTTAAAAGGATGCTCAATAAACTTCTCTTCGGTTAAATCCTTGCGATTTAAATAGCCTTTTGCCAAGCAATCGCCACCAATGTACAAGTTGCCCTCTTCGCCTTCGCTAACGGGTTTTAAATTAGCATCTAATAGTAAGATTTCAGCATTTTGTATGGGCTTACCAATGGGAGGCAAAGGTGGCCAATCATCAATTGATGTAGGCAAGCGGTAATAAGTTACAATATGACTTTCGGTAGGGCCATAATGATTTTCGACCACACAACCCGGTATCTGTGCAAAAAAGCGTTTGATAGAGGGAGTTACCTTCATTTGCTCCGCTGTTGAAAAAACTTCTCTTAATGGTAGCCTAATTTCCGGCTGGTTTTGGCCAATAGATGCTAAAAGATTCAATGTTACAAAAGGCAGCATTATACGATTTATCTGCTGGTCCTGAATAAACTTCAACAACCCAACGGCATCGGTTTTTAAGTGGTTATCGCCTATAACAAGCGTACTTCCGGAGCACAACGTGCTAAAAATCTCCCAAAACGAAACATCAAAACTTAGCGTTGAAAGCTGTAAAACATTGGCATGAAGCCTTGTATCAAACCGATCTATTTGCCACTTAAGGAGGTTTGACAGCGGCAAATGATGCATGCGGATGGCCTTTGGCAAACCGGTGGAGCCTGAGGTGAAAAGGATGTAAGCATCTTGGGTGAGGTTAATCACCGGCCAGGAAGGTGTTTGATTATTATCGGCTAAATCAATTGTGCCTAAATTCAATTTCGAGCATCCATTCAGCACCACCAAATCATGTGTGGTGTTATCTGTAAGAACAACAACTGGCCTTGATTGCTCAAGCATGTAAGCTATACGGGCAGATGGAAAACTTGGATCGAAGGGAATATAGGCCATACCTGCCTTAAGAATTGCTAATAAAGCTATAACAGCCTTACAGTTGCGTTCGATACAAACCCCCACGTATGTTTTTTCATCTTTTGCAATACCCAGCAGCTTATAAGCCAATAAATTTGATTGTGTATCAACTTCATGATAGGTTAATTGAAGGTTGCCATGTTTAATGGCAATTACACTTGGAAACGATTTGGCTATCTTATTGAATTGGGCAATTATTGTATCAAAATTTTCCATAACATTCAGCTTTTCGATAAGTGTTTCAACTTCAATAAAATTTGAATTCAGGCATTGCAGCTCTTTTTTTACGCTAAAATACACAATATGTTACCTTCCAACGAGAAAAAGTCATCAATTTTATTACATTATTATTCACCGCTTGTTTTTAATCATTCGAATTTTTCCAAAATTTAAAAAGAAATTCCAGATTTCGGAACTTCTAATCCTCTACCTTTGTAAAAACAGATTCCTATGCCCTACTTTGCTGACTTACACATCCATTCGCACCGATCACTAGCTACCAGTAACAGTCTTACCCCCGAGCACCTTCATTTATGGGGAATAAAAAAAGGACTACAGCTGATTGGCACGGGCGATTTTACACATCCCGCATGGCTCGAAGAACTTTCTGAGAAAATAACACCTGCCGAAAATGGTTTTTATAATTTAAAGGAAGCTTATATTTTACCTGAAGCCAAAATATATCAGGCATCCTCACCCCAATTTGTTCCAAGCGCCGAAATAAGCAATATCTACAAAAAAAATGGTAGGGTTCGCAAGGTCCATAACATATTGCTATCTCCTGATTTGCAGACTGCAGCATTAATCCAAAATAAGCTACAAGCATTAGGGTTCAACATCCGGTCAGATGGGCGGCCTATCCTTGGGCTCGATAGCCGCGATTTGTTTGAGCTCGTCTTATCCATAAATCCAGCATGCATCCTCATCCCAGCCCATATCTGGACGCCCTGGTTCTCGGCCTTAGGCGCCAGTTCGGGCTTTGATAGCATTGCCGAGTGTTACGGCGACCTTACCCAACACATTTTTGCGGTTGAAACAGGACTTTCGAGCGATGTGCCCATGAACCGGATTCTGAGCCAACTCGATGCTTTTACCCTCGTTTCCAATTCCGACGCCCATTCACCCGAAAAACTTGGTAGAAATGCGAACTTAATTCATGGCGAATGCTCATGGCAAGGGCTTGTTGATGCGTTAAAAACGGGACTTGTTGATACCATCGATTTATTTCCACAAGAAGGCAAATACCATTATGCAGGGCACCGCAAATGTGGGGTCGTCCTAAACCCGGTTGAAGCCGCCCGTAACCATGGCCTGTGCCCGGTTTGCAGAAGAAAGCTAACCCCTGGCGTGATGGATCGGGTAATAGAATTGGCTGATCGGTCGGATCCCATACAATCGCCACGCAAACAAGGTTTTAACTACATCATCCCACTTCCCGAGATATTAGCTGAACTTGCTGGTGTAAGCCCTTCCTCTAAACAGCTAGCCTCACAGTATCAGCAAATCATAAAAAACATTTCCCCTGAATTGCCCCTTTTGTTGAATTCCGATATTGATGCGTTAGCCGCCAAATCCAACCCTATGTTAGCCGAAGCCATCAGGCGAATGCGTTCTAAGCAAGTTATTATAAGCGAAGGGTTTGATGGCGAATATGGAACAGTTAAAGTTTTTCATGGCGGAGAAGCGGCAACCTTTAGCCAAAAGCAATGGCTTTTTGAACCAGCTGTTGAACCTACTAAGGTTAATGAAAGGCCGCTGCTAAATTTCGACCTCCAGGAATATTTCCTTCTAAAAAATAGCACCCAACAAACAGAACTAAGTATGTCTAGTGAGCCAAAGCCCCTCAATTACTTCAACGGTATTAATAAGGAGCAAGAAGCCGCCATAGGGCATGTGAATGGCCCTGCCTTTGTGGTAGCAGGCCCAGGAGCAGGAAAGACCCATGTTTTTGCCCAACGCATCGCCCATCTTATAAAAAACAAACACTGCCAACCCGAGAACATATTAGCGGTAACATTTACCAACAAAGCTGCTAATGAAATAAAACAACGACTGATAATAAGTTGTGGATCAGATCTTGCTGGCTGTATTAAAGTGGGCACATTTCATGCCATTGGGCTTGATATTCTCTCACAAAACCCTTCGCTTAGTGGCCGCGAGGCAGGTTTTGTGGTTATAAACGAAAGGGAACGCATCGAAATCCTCTCCACAAATTTTGGCCTAAAATCGGAAGTATCGAATCAATTAAGCCTGTATAGAAATGGCGCACTAAACCTTTTGCCTACCGACCCTTTGCTTGATCAAGCCAAGGCTTATGAGAAGTATTTAGTTGAAAACAACTTAATTGATTTTGATGATTTGGTGGCGCTCACCAACTCCCTTTTTCAAAATTACCCCTCAATCCTGTCAGAATACCGTGACAGGTTTACTTTTGTACTTGTTGATGAATACCAGGATGTAAACCCCATCCAATACCAGTTTTTGACCGCACTCTGTAAGCATGGGCACAAAAACTTGTTTGCCATAGGCGATCCCAATCAGTCTATTTATGGTTTTAGGGGCGCAAGCCCAAAGTTTATCCAACAGTTCTTTCGCGATTTTGAGCCCGTTACCAATTACCAGCTGAGCCTAAGCTACCGTTGCCCGGATACCATTTTAAGGGCTTCGGCAAATGTTATTGGGCAAACTGGATTTTTAAGCGGACTTGAAAAAGGACTTAAAATTAAAATTGTGGCAAATTCCACCGATCTTAGCGAGGCTGAATTTATAGCGCGTTCTGTTGATGCCAGCCTTGGTGGCACGCGATTTTTTGCGGTTGATAGCGGAGTAGCCTCTGGTAGCAGTTCGCTTTCTCCATCGTCTATAGCCATCTTATGCCGCACCAGCAAGCAGTTCCCAGCAATATGTAAGGCTCTCGACGACCATGCGATACCTTGGCAAACATCAAAACTTGTTGAAAAACAAACGCTTACCGAAAGAATTGGCTTGCTTTACAAACAGCTGTTGGCACCCCAAAATTATTGGCTTAAAAAACAATTTCGAAAAGAATTTAACGAAGACTTGCCTTGTGAAAATTTCAAACAAAATGATTCAGTGGCATATACCCTTGAGATTTTGATAGAAAAATATTTAAAAAACCTTAAAAACAATGAATTTATCCAAATAGAAAACTTGGTTGAAATAGCCAAATCCTTTGGCAGCAATCACGAGGGCTTTAGTATATTTTTGGGGCTTGATAGCGCTGATTCATCGGTGATAGCTGCTAAAGATGCCGTGAATGTACTTTCCCTACATGCGAGCAAGGGCTTGGAATTTGAGCACGTTTACATAGCGGGGTGCGAAGACCGCCTACTCCCTTATCGCTTGTTTAAAGGCTCCGAAAGCCCTATCGATGAAGAGAAACGTCTTTTGTACGTTGGGATGACGCGGGCACGCACACAACTTTTTCTCACCCATGCATTGCGACGTCGTTTATTCAATATGAACCTCGCACTTGAACGCAGCCCTTTTTTAGATCAAATTGAAAAAGAACTCATCCAAAAAGAAAAACATGAACTAAAACCACGGCAAGATAACCAGCAATTGGAATTGTTTTGAGGTGAAGGGTGTAAGGTAAAGGGTAAAAGGTGCGAGGTAAAGGGTAAAGGGTACAGCTTGCCCAACCGAAGAATGAGGGTGGGGGTGAAGGGTAAAGGCCATTGTAAATTGGTAATTGTAAATTGTAAATTTTAAATATTTGAAGACCCAGTATTATTGATCATCTTTACAATTATATCTTTACAATCATTCTAGGCAAAAGACTGGGGCTCTGCTAATCTCGACCGCTCACCGTTCACCATTCATCTCTCTTCGCTCATCAATTCTTTATAAGGTTCAGCTTACAATGTTTTCATCCTCTGTGCCTCTCCGTGCCTCCTCTCTTAAACTCTGTGTAATTTATGGGGGTAAAGGGTAAAAGGAGCGAGGTAAAGGGTAAAAGGTTCAGCTTGCCCAACCGAAGAATGAGGGTGGGGGT
>CAZKHA010000032.1:3013-10556 GCA_964552325.1 uncultured Bacteroidales bacterium | reverse complement strand
GCGAGGTAAAGGGTAAAAGGTTCAGCTTGCCCAACCGAAGAATGAGGGTGGGGGTGAAGGGTAAAATGGTGAAGGGTAAAAGGTGCGAGGTAAAGGGTAAAAGGTTCATGGTGAAGGGTAAAAGGTTCATGGTGAAGGGGAAAGGCTATTGTAAATTGTAAATTGGTAATTGTAAATTTTAATTATTTTTGACAATACAAACAAAAGTTTTTTAATTTTGCTGCACAATAGGATACTGTGGTTTTTTTAAAAAGAGAACGAAAGAATTTTACCCAAAACGAACTAAACCTTTACGTAAAATGCGAAGAATTGGTTTTTGGTTGCTGCTGATGATCCACGTACTCAATGTATCAGGTCAGCAAAATGGACAAGATGTCATAAATGTATCGGGCAATTCAGCGATGTATGCCCAGGGCTACCTAGCCTGGTCAGTAGGGGAGGCCATAGTGGGGCAGGCACAAACAGCCACGGCATCCGTAAAGCAGGGCTTTCTGCAGTCGCAACCAAGCGGGTCGCAAAAGTTGTTTCTGAAGTTGTTCCTTCAAGGCCTCTGGAACGGGAGCGGGCTAAACAAGTCGCAGAACGCAAGCGGCGATGCCTATGCAGGGGAAGTGGCCGATAAAATTGAGGTCGCCTTGCACCCTGCAGGGAATTACGGCACGGTAGCCTACAGTAAAGCGGGTGTCAACCTTACCACCGCCGGCTTGGCCGCCATTGAATTGCAAGCGTTGGTATCCGGCGAATATTATGTTACGGTCAATCATCGCAACACCTTATCAACCACCTCTATGCCCGTTACATTTAACGGTAGCGGCATCAATTATGATTTTACCGTGATGGCCAGCCGTGCTTTTGGCAGTAACCAGGTAGAACTTTCCGAAGGGGTTTTTGGCTTTTACGCGGGCGATGCAAACCAGGATGGTGCTATTGATGTTGCCGACATTGAACTTATTGGCGCCTTGGCAGCCACGTTTGGTCAGGGATATATTCCGGGCGACATAAACGGCGACGGGCAGGTTGATGCGCTTGACCTGATACTAACAGATAACAATGCAGCGGGTTTTGTAACAGTGGTTGAACCTTAAAAGAAAAATGGAAATGGTATCAAAAACAATATTACGAACGATTTTGCAGGGCCTGCTGTTTTGCCTTGCCACGATAGCTTATGCTCAGTTGCCGCAAGGCATACGTTTTGAGGGGCTGGCGCGGGATGTTGATGGCAACTTGTTGGCAAACCAAAGAATTTCGCTGAGGTTGAGCATTCTTTCGGGAAGCATTTCTGGTTCTGCTGTTTATAGCGAAACTCACCAAGATACGACCAGTGCAGCAGGCATGTTTGATGTGCTGATTGGGATGGGCATCCAGGAATCTGGCACTTTTAGCGGTATTGACTGGGGCAGTGGTAGCTATTACCTAAAAGTGGAGATGGACCCACAAGGCGGTAATAATTATGATTATGTGGGAACCAGTACATTTAATGCAGTGCCTTACGCCCTGTATGCACAAAAAGCAGGGAATGGATTCAATGGCGATTACAACAGCCTTTCTGAAAAGCCCGTGGGTCAAAATTATGGTGATATGCTTTATTGGAATGGCACCCAATGGACGGTTTTACCAGTTGGCCAAAATGGTCAGGTTATGCGAACTTCCAATGGAACTCCTGCATGGTCGGCCTTGTATGCGAATCCTATGCCTTCCAAGCCAATAGTGACAGATATAAATTATAATGGGGCCAAATTTTCGAGCAATGTTACTGATGGGGGATATCCTATAACTGAAAGAGGTTTTTGCTGGGGTACCGCACCCATGCCAACAACGCAGCAATCGAAGACCTTGGTTGGAACGGGAGCTGGGGCGTTTACTGCTTCGGTTACAGGTTTAAATACCAATCAGTTATATTATGTTAGGGCTTATGCGATAAATTCTTTGGGTGTTGGATACAGTGAGCAAGAAAGTTTTATGCCAGTTGCCAGTATACCAATGGTTACCACACTGGAAGTAAGCATGACCTCTTCTACAGCGGCATTAGGAAAATTCACTTATAAAAGCCTCAATTCGGTCACAGAGTCTGGGTTTTGCTATTCTACGAATCCGAATCCTAAAATTACTGATACTAAAATATTGCGAAACGCATACACCGGTAATCCACCCGAAATTTACACCTGCACATTGAGCCCACTTAGCCCCGGTGTTGTTTTATATGTTAGAGCTTATGCAATAAATAGTTATGGTGTTGGGTATGGCAAAGTAATGAAAATTGGAGCTGGTTATCCAATTGTCACTACTTCAGCGGTTACGAACGTTGGGCTAACAACAGCAACTTTTTCGGGTAATATCGGGAATTGTACCTACCCTGTTACTGCCACTGGGTTTTGTTTTGGAGAGAATAACTATCCCCAGCATAGCGATAACGCTGTTTTTCTGGGAGCCGGTGTAGGAGATTTAATTACTACTGTAAATTTGCAAAAGCAGGCTGTTTATTACGTCAGGACGTTTGCCATAATCAACACTGACACGGTATATGGGTCAGTTCAGATTTTTGCCAATGATCATATATGTGGTCAATCCATTACTATAAATCATCAGGTTAGTAGAGGTGTAGCACCCGAAAACCGGGTAATTTCTTATAAGACCGTTTCAAATGTTCCAGGTGAACCCAATAAATGCTGGCTTGAGTCAGATCTTGGATGGGATTGGTACTGGAGATTTAATGATAAACAAGGATTTGCAAAAAGTGGAGATGGATTGATTCCGGTGGTTTATTGGGGCTCTAATTCAGGTACAACCGATTGGCAGCTTTCATCTGATCCATGCCGGCTTGAGTTAGGAGGGCTTTGGAGAATACCTACAAAAACGGAATGGGAAAACGCGGATTCGGAAGGGATGTGGTACTTTATGGAAAATGCAAATCAATCACCTTTGAAATTATATATTGGCGATTATTACGATGGGTATCAATTTTATTCTGAGGGGAGGTACGCCAGTAGTACAATGGCCAGTTCGTCACAGGCGTACGTCCTTTGTATCAGCGGGGAATTCGTTGGGGTTTATACAACCTCTAAGGATTTCGGAATTAGTGTAAGATGCATAAAATGAAATTGTTAACATGGAATAATATGAAAGTTTTTTATATTTTTGTTGTTTTAATAATCCTTGGTTACAGCGGTGTTTTAGCACAGGATGCTTCAAATATCAGGTACCAGGGTGTAGCAAGAAATCCAGATGGAAGTTTGATAATCAATCAGGGTATAGCTTTAAGGGTTAGTTATTTGATAAACCCGGTTACAGGTTCTAACCTATATCAGGAGAAATTTGAAGTAACAACCAATTCATTGGGGTATTTTGAACTTGCCCTGGGGCAGGGAAGTCCGTTATTCGGGGCTTATAATCAGATAGATTGGTCGTTGGGGACTTATTTTATCAAAACAGAAATTGACCCCAATGGCGGAACAGACTTTACCAATTTAGGACTTATCCAACTTGGCGCTGTACCCAAAGCCTACTATGCAAAGAAGGCTGGGGCTGGTTTTGAAGGCAGCTTTTATGAACTAACGAATGCGCCTTTAGGTGATAATAAAGGAGATATGCTGTATTGGAATGGAAACCAATGGATAAACCTACCTTGCGGTCAGCCAGGACAAGTGCTTATGCTAAACGATTCTATACCCCAATGGGACAGCCTAAGAGAAACCCCCGTTTTAAACACTAATCCAATTACTGCAGTAGCAAACGGCACAACCGTTGCAGGGGGCCAGGTTAGTTGTAAGTATTCTACTGTGATACAAAAGGGCGTTTGCTGGTCAGAAAATGCCAATCCAACTATTGGCGATTTTAAAACAGAAGTTGGTGGAGGTACTGGAACCTTTAGCAGCATGGTAAGTGGATTGCAACAGAATACGCAATACTATTACACCGCTTATGCAACCAATGAAAATGGTACCGGATATGGGCCTATTATGAAGCTTCTACCAACTGTATCAATTGATTCTATTGGAACAATTAGCTTCACTACTGCTGTGGCTTTTGGTAATGTATTGGACCAAGGATCCATAACGGTTACTGCAAGGGGGTTTTGTTATAGTACTAACCCCAATCCAACATTGGCCAATTCAAAAATTTTATGTTCATCAGGTTTGGGGGCCTATTCGGGCACGCTAACAGGGCTAGCGTCTTTTACCACCTATTATGTCCGTGCATATGCTCAAAATCCCAACGGTACCACATATGGTGATCAGCTGGTATTTACAACGCTTGAATTTGTTCCACCAACCCTAACAAGCGACTCGGTTTATAATGTTAATTATTCAACCATTGCTGCATTTGGCACGATAATTAACCAGGGCACCGTGGCGTTTACCCAAAGAGGTTTTTGTGTAGGTTCTGCAGTCAATCCCAACACATCCAATACAAAAATTGTAGTAAGTGGAACCAATATCGGGTCGTATTCGTCCAATGTTGGTGGATTAAGCAGTGGAACAACTTATCATATCAGGGCATATGTTATTAATGCAGTTGGTACATTTTATGGCAATGATCTTTCGTTTACAACCCTTGCCAAACCAAATATTTCAACACTTGAGGTAACAAGTTATACGAACAATTCAGCAGTCTTTTCCGGAATAGTAAATTCAGAAGGTGGTATTCCGGTTATTGAACGGGGTATTTGTTATGGCACATCCAACAATCCTGTTATTTCAGGTACCCATGTTGCATTAGGCAATGGAGCAGGTGCTTTTAGCAGTGAAGTAACGGGTTTATTGGGTTTTTACTATATACGTGCTTATGCCACTACTGCCTTGGGAACTTTTTATGGAAATCAGGTTAATTATTCAACACCATATTCTTCAAGTTTTGTAAAGCTCCATACCGTAAACGGGATTGCGCCTGTGCAGAAAACGGTAACCTATTATGTTAAAAACCTAGTACCGGGTGAACCGTGGAAATACTGGATATTACAAAATTTAGGTGCTAATCATCAGGCTACCAGTGTGGATGATGCCACAGAAGAATCTGCTGGCTGGTACTGGCAGTTTGGGAAAAAACAAGGTTACAAGCATACCGGAAGCCAGCGTACCCCTTCCACAACATGGCCCAGTGTCAGCATTCCAACTGATTGGGGTTTTTCACAAGATCCTTGCCGCCTTGAATTGGGTGGGACATGGCGAGTGCCCACGAAAACCGAGTGGACGAATGTGATGAATGCAAGTGCCTGGACAAACTGGAATGGCCCATGGAATTCGATCCTGAAATTACATGCAGCAGGTGCTTTGGCATCTAGCTCAGGAAACCTATCAAACAGAGGTGTTATAGGAGATTATTGGAGTTCTACTCATTTTGGTTCCACGGATAAGTTAACATTTAATGTTAATACAGTTTCCGTCACCTCTAGCAGTCAGGCATCTGGTTATCCAGTAAGATGTGTTAAATAATTTAAATGATCAGAAGTATGAATAAGATAGTTATTTCGCAACTGGATAAGAAACCATATTTTTTTAGTTGCGTTGTTTTTATGGTTGTTTTTTGTGCCCTACTATTTTCCAAAAGCTATGGTCAATCCATCCAGTATATTGGTAATTTGTACGATGTTTCAGGAAATCCTGTACCCAATAAATCCATTTCGGTCCAGGCTTCCATTTCTCATGAAACCGCTTTGATTTACCGAGAGCAGCATAGTTTGGTAACCGACCAGGAAGGGTATTTTTTTATTCAACTTGGTCAAGGCATCGCTTCGGTTGGGGTGTATAATACGATTCAATGGGGCCTAGGTGCACATTCGTTGCAAATAGCTATTGATACCGTAGGTTCAGGCGTATTTATTTCAGGTCCCAGCAAGCCATTTACTTATGTCCCATTTGCTTTATACGCCGATTCGGCCTCTGAGATTGAACCACTAAGCTTTTATGAATTGCAAGATAGTCCAATGGGCAACAATACTGGCGATATGCTTTATTGGCAAGGTGAGTGGAAAATTCTTCCTATTGGATCACTTCACGATATGCTTAAAATCCAAGATTCTATACCTGGATGGTTTGATACCGAACAAATGCCTGTGGTTCAAACCCATTTGATTAGTCAAGCTACCAGCACAAGTGCAAATTGTGGTGGTGGAATATTATCAGATGGTGGAAGCCCTATAACCCAAAAAGGCATTTGTTTCAGCAGATTGCCTAATGCGGATATCACGGATTCGATCATTCAATGCAATGCTGCCGGTTCGTCATTTACAATGGCATTATTCCCTTTACAACCTTCTACAACCTATTTTGTGAGGGCATTTGCCTCAAACGAGCTGGGTATAGCTTACGGCGCTGAATATACTTTTACAACATTGGGTGAACCTGTTGTTGCAACAGGTTCCGTTACTGGCATCATATATAACAGGGCCATCGTTGAAGGGGTGATTAGTTCTGATGGAGGCTCAAGTATTCTCCAATGTGGTATCTGCTATGCCACCACTAGCAGCCCAACCATTAATGACAAGTTTGCTCCTGCTACTCCGGGTATCGGCAGTTTTTTTACGACTGTTGGTGGCTTAAGTCCCATGGTTACGTATTATGCACGAGCCTTCGTGCGCACTCAGGCTGGTACCTATTATGGCAATGAAGTAAGTTTTACATCGGCAAACTGGTCTTGTGGTGATTCGTTGACCTACTACCATTTGGCGGTAAATAACGTAGCCCCTGAAGATAAGCTTGTTACCTATGGAACCTTGGCAAACGTGACTGGTGTGCCCAATACTTGTTGGTTGACCCGCAATTTGGGAGCAAGTAGGCAAGCAAATGCCATTACAGATGCAAGTCCGGAGGCCGCTGGCTGGTATTGGCAGTTTAACAGGAAGTATGGCTATAAAAACGATGGGAGTGCCACAACCCCTACAACGTTCTGGCTCCCAAATATTCTGGAGGAAAATGATTGGTTATCGGCCAAGGATCCATGCACATTGGAATTGGGCAATGGATGGAGGATTCCGGATATTGCAGAGTATTATAATTTGTTAGGGTATAATAATTGGCAAACCCAACCCAACCTGGCCTGGTCTTCTGATTTAAAGTTCCATTATGCCGGATACCTTACGCAAGCCTTGACAAAAAGGGGTGTAGAAGGCCATTATTGGGTTCAAGATTATAGTAATTATGATTCAGGATCGGTATTTAAAATACTGACAACATCTGTTGTTGTTGCGTATGATAACAAAAAATGGGCATTACCCTTGCGCTGCATAAAAAACCTCTAATTAATTGTAGGCCTCAGCACACTACGTGTATTTCTGCTTTTGCTTAAATACGCCTTTAAAAACCAATTCCTAATTTGATGGTTTTCAGATATCCACATTAGCACCTTTGATTCTCCAACAAGCTCAATCCCTAAAGGCTAGCCCATTTCCACAATTCCTGCGGTAAGCCCAAACCATGTAAAGCACCGATGCAAGCAGCAATGCCGCTGCTGTGCTGAATGTGCCTGTAAATCCAAGCCATTCATAGATCATTACGCCAAATATGGGCGCAAAAATGGCCCTCACCGCGGTTAAAAACAAATGCAGGCT
>CAZKHA010000032.1:0-2913 GCA_964552325.1 uncultured Bacteroidales bacterium | reverse complement strand
AAGCCATAAAGCATAAACCCGACCTGAAAATGCAGGAAAGGACGATTGGTTCGCAATATGGCAAGCATGTTTTTTGTAGTCCTGGCTATGCCCTGTATATACGTTGACTCGTTTTTGCTGATTACAATGGGTTTGTAAGTGATTTTAGCCAAGAGTTCGGTTGAGGCCACACCTAAGATTCCGCAAACAGCAAAAACCCAACGAAACGCAAAGGGATCGATATCAAGCACAATACCATAGCCAAGCGTGACCAGCATCATCACTATTTTGTTTGCCGATTGCGAATAACTGTAATAGGTTCCGAAATCGGAATGTGCGTAGGAGGTTTTCAATAACAGGTTTATGGTAGGGAAAATGATGGTATTGCCGAGATAATACACCAGAAAAACGGCCAAGAAGGCGTAATGCAACCACAAGGCATGCGCATTAAAATGGGCTCCCGACGGAAATAGCAGCAATAAAATCAATGGTGCCCGCGTAAGCCAACCTGTAATCCGTAGCATGCGCCCCTTATTGGCTACGCGGTTCATCCACTCGTTTATAAAAATCATAAGGAGAAAAACCAACATGCTAAATTGGAACAATATCCCCATCAGGTAGTTAGTACCATGCAAGCTCTTTAAAAACACCAATTCATTTAAGGCAAGCACACCCAAAATAACTCCATCGAGCATGGAATAAAGCATGTGAATGCGAAAGGTGCGCCGGGTGACCGTATCGGTAATACGTGCTGGGTTTATAAACATGGGGCAAAATTACGAATACTGCGGCAGTGTGCTTGTATTTCTATTCAACGGGTTTCAGTATGTTTGCACCTAAATAACCAATCATGAAATCTATACTTTATCTTATTGCCTTAGTTGCAATTAGCCAGTTTGCGTTTGCTGGCAAAGCTTTTCAACTTCAATCGCCCTCCGGTAGTATTGAACTTCGTGTAAGCATTGATAAGACTGTAACTTATGAAGTTAAGTTTAAAGGTGCCGCTCTAATCCTTCCTTCAATAATTGCCTTGGAGGTGGAGCAAAATGCCCACACCAAGGACGTTTATAAACTTGTGTCCTCAAAGATAGCAGATGTAAACCAATCTTTAGAGGCTGAAGTTCCATGCAAATCAAAGCATATAAACGATGTCTATAAAGCCCTTCAACTTCGGTTTAAAGGTAATCTAGGCCTTGAATTCCGTGTGTATGATGATGGGGTTGCCTATCAATGGAAAACTTTTCACAAAGACGCTGTAACCATTGTTTCGGAAGATGTAAACATGCTATTTGCTAACGATTATAACGTTTGGTTCCCCGAAGAGAAAAGCATATACTCGCACCAAGAACGTGAATACCTTTACACACCTTTATCAAAAATTACTGCAGATAGGTTTTGTTCAACGGGCACTTTGGTGGACGCCACGAATGGTCTTAAATTATTTATCTCGGAATCAGACCTTGAAGATTATCCTGGAATGTTTTTACAAGGCAACTCGAATGGATTGGGGTTTAAGGGCAAGTTTGCCGCTTACCCAGCCCGCACAAAACAAACCTCTGACCGCGATGTGGTTGTTGAAACCGTGGAGCCTTATTTGGCCAAAACAAAAGGGAACAGAAGCTTCCCCTGGAGGGTAATAGGCATCACAGCAGATGATAGACAGCTGCTTGAAAGCACCTTGGTTTGGAAACTGGCCTCAGCAAACCGCCTTGCCGATGTAAGCTGGATAAAACCTGGTAAAGTGGCTTGGGATTGGTGGAACGACTGGAATATTTACGGGATTGATTTTAAATCGGGTGTAAACACTGATACGTACAAGTATTACATTGATTTTGCGTCTGATTACAAGCTCGACTATATTATTCTGGACGAAGGTTGGTATGAGCTTACCGACGTTATGAAGATAAAGCCCGAGATTGATTTGAAGGAACTTATTGCCTATGGACAAAAGAAAAAAGTGGATGTGATTTTGTGGGTTACCTGGAAGGCCCTGGAAGATAAGATGGAAGAAGCTATGAAAACCTATTCGGCCATGGGTGTAAAAGGACTAAAAGTTGATTTTATGCAGCGCGATGACCAATGGATGGTGGATTATTATTACCGTGTGGCTGAAATGGCAGCCAGGTATCGTCTTTTGGTTGATTTCCATGGAGCCTATAAGCCCACGGGCCTACATCGTACCTATCCAAATGTGTTATCGTTTGAGGGTGTTTGCGGCTTGGAACAGAATAAATGGAGCAACAAGGCCAATCCTGCCCACAATTTGGTGTTGCCTTTTATAAGGCAGGTTGCCGGACCGATGGATTACACCCCTGGCGCCATGCTTAATGCCAACGAAAAATCTTTTAAGGCCTGTTGGAGCCAGCCTATGGGCATAGGGACACGCTGCCATGAACTGGCCAAGTATGTGGTATTTGAAAGCCCGCTTCAAATGTTGGCCGATAATCCAAGCAACTACCGCCGCGAAGCTGATGCCATGGAATTCCTGCGTCAGGTGCCAACGGTATGGGATACCACCATTGCATTGGATGCCAAGGTTGGAGAATATGTGGTACTGGCCCGTAAGTCGGGGGATAAGTGGTTTTTAGGCGTGATGACCAATGCTACCAAAACGGAATTCACCATCGATCTATCGTTTTTGCCTGAGGGTGAGTTTAAGGCCGTAAGCTGGCAGGATGGTGTGAATGCTGATAAGCATCCCTCTGATTACAAGAAACAGGTACAAAAACTTGCGCGAACTACCAAGTTGGTGGTGGCTACCGAAAAGGGTGGGGGATATGTTGCGATAATCACTCCATAAAAAAAGAGGCTCTTCGTTGTTTTTTGTGGGTAATTAATATGAGTTTAATGAAGATTTATTTGAGTAGGGAGAGGTGCAAGGTACAGGGAAAAGGGTGAAGGGAAGAAGAGGAGAAAGGGAGAAGGAGAGAAGGG
>CAZKHA010000031.1:0-29459 GCA_964552325.1 uncultured Bacteroidales bacterium | reverse complement strand
ATGTTTTCTTCATAATATTCGAAGGTTTCGGTTTTTTTAAAATCGCTGCTAACTACCAAATATCCACATAAACTTGTCACTTTTTCAGAAGTACGAATATGCTTAACTCCACAAATGCAGCTGCTTAGCTCATGCAACCATATAACAACTTTAGCAGAGCCTAAACACTCACAAGCGTTTGCCAATGCCGCCGCACGACGTTGGCCGGTGGTACGCGTTGGCTGTTCTGTAGCAATAGCTTGGGCTGTTTGAGGAATCATCGTATGGGCGTGTTCGGAATGGGTCATACATATTCAAAAGCAGCCACAAATATAAACAATGGTTTATTATGCTTGCAGAAGGTTGAAAAAAATTGTCCAGTTTATGATATGCGGTAGTGGGTGTAATTGAGTGCTTGTAAAAACTTCAAGCGCTACTTACTTGATTTAGTTGAGCTTTGGACGCATATCCAACCAAAACTACAACTGCGTACATTGCTCAAAACCTTGGCGTTTGTGGGATGTAGTTCAACATGGACTCATCGCTGGGTCATGCAGACCGCTCAGAGTCCTATTTGTTGTGCACTGTAATTCTTTTTCTTCCTAAGCAATCCAAGCCAGCATTATTGTTTTTAGTATCCATTTGTTATCAATTTTCTGAAACATCTCATAAGTTCCAGTAGCTGATAAGGGCCCACAATATTCTGTATGATATACAATAACTATGTCTTTTCTACTATTCAGGAAAAGAGGAATCGAGAAGTAATGAGTCGCCTTCTTAGTAATTTTTATTTTTTTTAGAATTTTTATCTTTTCCCATTTAAGGCGACTAAATATTGATGTTTGCTTAACAATAAATGTTGAGTCAACCAATGAACTGTCAATTCTATCCTCTGCTTGGTTAATACACCATTCAATAAATTGATGTTGTCTTGGATTCGGGATTTCAATTTGTCTTGATTCTCTTTTGAGAGATTCAATATTATATCTTTCAACAAGGACGTTTAATACTTCATAAAAATCTTGTTCTTGCACTTGGCAATGAAGATTTCCTGTCAGTAAAAAAGTCAAAATCAAAATGATGGTTGCTGTTTTCATATTATAGTGCACAACTAGTTAATCTCCCCGGAAACAAAGCACTTTTCGCATGCCTAAAACGCGTATCCCCATTTCTAAACGGCTCAGGAAAATGATTCCTTACCAAGCCTGTGCCAGACTTTGCAAATACTCCCGCCGGGCAATATACCTCAATTATGCCAAGTTTTTTGGCTAATGATGCAGGAAGGCAGGTGTTAATCATTATGTGTATTGTTTTATGCTAAGCGTTCGTACTAATTCACTGCCACAAATATAAACAATACCTATATTGCTCTGCAAAACTGCGCAAACAAGGTTTATTCTTTTCCAAAAAAACCAGGGTGTTGGTCGTCGGGCCAATCCATACTCCCAAAAATTGCCGTACAATTGCTAACTTGCGTGCCCAAACTTTTACGAACCAATCCCTGTTCCCGTGAAATCAAGATTTCTCATTATCACCCTTTTGGCCCTTAGCCTGTGTGCAAAGGCGCAAGTTTACAAAGACTCCTCAGCTGCTACCCAAGCACGCGTGCACGATTTATTAAAGCGCATGACGCCTGAAGAGAAGTTCTGGCAATTGTTTATGCTGGCCGAGGAATGGCAAAAAGATAAATCGCGTTATACCCAAGGAGCCTTTGGCTTTGAGGGTGGGGTATCGCTAAATGAGGGTAACACGGCCGGGCAAATGATTAAAAACTCGGCTTCCACGGCTGCCGAAATGGCCAAAATCATCAACCAAACACACGAAAAGTTCTTAAAAAACACCCGCTTGGGAATCCCCATCCTACCTTTCGATGAGGCTTTGCATGGCTTGGTGCATCCGGGCGCAACTTCGTTTCCGCAATCGATTGGCTTAGCCGCCACCTTCGACACCGATCTGGTAAAACGTGTGGCTGGAGCCATTGCCAACGAAACCAAAACCCGAGGGATACGGATGATACTCTCACCCGTAATAAACATTGCCACCGATGTACGCTGGGGCCGTGTAGAAGAAACCTATGGTGAAGATCCGTTCTTAGCAAGCGAAATGGGCGTGGCCTTTATCTCGGAATTCGAAAAACGCAACATCATAGCCTGCCCCAAGCATTTTATTGCCAATGTGGGCGATGGAGGCCGCGACAGCTATCCCATACATGCCAACGAACGCTATTTGCGCGAGATTCACCTACCTCCGTTTGAAGCAGCCTTTACCAAAGCTGGCGCACGCTCGGTTATGACTTCGTACAATTCGCTGGATGGCAGTCCGTGCACCGCCCACAACTGGCTGCTGAACGATTTGCTGAAAAAAGAATGGGGCTTTAAGGGATTTGTTATTTCAGATGCCGGCGCAACCGGAGGGGCTAATGTGCTGCACTTTACGGCACCCGATTACACCCAAGCCACCGAACAAGCCCTTAACAATGGATTGGACGTGGTTTTTCAAACGGCTTTTGAACATTATACCTTATTTATTGATGCCTTTAAAAACGGTAAAATCCCTGCGGCCGTCATCGACAGTGCCGTAGCCCGTGTGCTGCAGGCCAAATTTGAGCTCGGGTTGTTCCACAACCCATATGTTGATCCGCAAGAAGCTGCACGTGTGAATGGAAGTGCCGAACACCGCGCATTGGCAATAGAAGCCGCCAGCAAATCGTTTGTGTTGCTCAAAAACCAGAAACAAACCTTGCCATTGGCTACAACACAAAAAATAGCGCTGTTCGGACAAGATGCATTGGAAGCACGACTGGGAGGGTACAGCGGCCCGGGGAATAAGGTAGTAAACATACTTGATGGGCTAAAGGCTGCACATGCACAGGTAACTTACGCACAAGGCAGTTTTCGCAAACTTAAAAACCTTACAACGGTGCCTAGCAGCTGTTTATTCCATGAAAATGATGGCAAGCTTATGCCAGGTGTTCAAGGCGAGTATTACGCGAACATTGACTGTGCCGGAAACCCAGCCTTTAGCCGCGTTGATGCCAGCATCAACTTCCAATGGACGCTGTTTTCGCCCGATCCAGCCAAACTAAACTACGATTTTTATTCCGTTCGCTGGACTGGAAAGCTCAAAGCCCCTGAATCGGGCACCTATAAATTGGGCATTGATGGCAACGACGGCTATCGTTTGTATTCGGATGGGCAACTGCTGATTGATAACTGGACAAAACTTGGCAAATCGGTCAAAACACAGGCTTTCACCTTTGAAAAAGACCGGACGTACGACCTTAAAATCGAGTTTTATGAACCTGTTGGCAATGCTTGGTTTAAACTGGTGTGGAATGTTGACATTGATCAGAACGAAGAAGCTAGGATGCAAGAAGCCCTCACCTTGGCACAACAAGCCGATGTGTTGGTGGTAGTGGCCGGAATTGAGGAAGGCGAATTTAACGACCGCGCTTATTTATCGCTGCCCGGCAATCAAGAAGAACTTATTGTAAAACTGAGCCAAACGGGTAAGCCTGTTGTGGTATTATTGGTAGGCGGCAGCGCCATAACCATGGCAAATTGGATTGACAAGGTGGCATCGGTCGTGCAGGTATGGTATCCGGGCGAAGCTGGCGGATTGGCAGTGGCTGATATGCTTTTTGGCAAGAGCAATCCTTCAGGCAAATTACCCATTACATTCCCGGTCTTCGAGGGGCAGCTTCCGTTGGTTTACAACCACAAGCCTACGGGCCGTGGCGATGATTACACCGATTTAACCGGACAGCCTCAGTTTCCATTTGGTTATGGGCTTAGCTATACTCAATTTGCTTATGCTGATTTGCGCTTGGCCAAGAAAACCATGGGCACAACTGAAACCACCACGCTTAGTTGTACCGTAACCAATACCGGCAAGGTTTATGGCGAAGAAGTGGTTCAGCTTTATATCCGCGATTTATTGTCGTCAGTGGCACGCCCCATAACCGAGCTTAAAGGTTTTAAGCGAATAGGGCTTAAACCCGGCGAAACGAAGCAAATAGACTTTGAAATAAGCCCCCTGCTCCTGCAAATGCTCGATAAAAACCTTCAAAAAGTGGTAGAGCCTGGCGATTTCAGATTGATGCTGGGATCCTCCTCAAAAGACATCCGGCTGAGCACCACCATTACGGTTAAATGATTTAACGACATAGGCCGCAACGCAAATCGTCATACTCCGCTGTGCGCTATGCCTCTCTTAGAGGAACTCAGTGTCATACAACAGGATACATGAATAAAACTTGAGGTGCCACGCACCGCAACCTTGAATTACGCATCACCCTTTAAATAAAAATACCAGGTTTTAAAAATACCCTTCGCGCCAAAGTGCCATAACATCCATGGTTATGGCAACTAAATAATGCACCGCAATTCCGGGGATGACCGACCGGCTTTTAAGGCTCAACATGCCTAAGACAACACCTGCAACAATGGCGGCCATGGTCTCGGCAAAGGGCTTGCCAAAATGGACCATGCAATATGGAATAACCATCACAAAAACAGCATAATACCCAAACCGATGCTTGGTTCCATGCACCATAAAGCCTCTGAAGAAAAACTCAACGGCCACGAATTGCAAGAAATAGGCCATCTGCCAAAGCAAAAACTGAGGGAATAATTGATTTTTAGGTGGTTGAAACAAGGGATACCGATCTTGAAATGCCAAGGAATCGGAAGCAAAAAATACCAATGGAAGCATAAATATTACCAATAAACCATACAACGGCCAGGTTTTGGCGACGCCTTTAAAAGTAAGCCCAAACTCGCTCAAAGGACTTTTGAACCCCCAACGAACAATGGCCATGGGTATGAGCAAATAGAACACGATTATACTACCTATCCAAAACAACATCGAATGCAATGCTCCCGTATGTTGGTTAAAAAAATAATGACAAAACTGGGCGCCAAAACTGTTGGGCTCAAGGTTTAGGTATAACACAAACGCTGTGGGATCACCAAAATACTTGACTACGCTTAGTGCCACGGCTGTATAAACAAGAACAATAGCTACACGAAAATCGAAGCCATTTATCAAATTTGAACCATCGTAGTTTGCAAAACCACTTACCATATCCTTAATAAACCTCACCAATACAGCGTTTTAAATTATAACTTGAGGAATAAGCCTGTAAGTGCGAAGTTAATAAAACCTTTTATGCAGATTCAAACGCAGCGCATGATATGCGCATAAAAAAAGGGACCCAACTCGTGGATCCCTTTTCAATACTAAACAAAGGATAAAGTAACCTAAAAAAAGGTTTGTCTTATTTGCGAATCACAATTTTGCGTGAAACGGATGATTCGGCATCCTTAATATAAAGAACATAAACGCCATCGGCTTGACTAGCTAAATCGAGGATATAGCGCTTGCTGCCATTAACGTTCACCTTTTCATCTTTATAAACCTGTTTGCCCAGTGAATTGGCAACACTTAAGTCGATGCTATATGGCTTTTGGGTGTTAAACTCAATTACGAACACACCCTTGCTTGGGTTTGGATAAATAGCCAGGTTAAGGGCTTTGGCAAATTCATCAATACCTGTGCAGTCTTTAAATGATAGTACAAACTCATCGGTAGAAACACAGTTTTTATCGCTGGTAGCAGTTACGGTAAAAGTTTGGCTTCCGATTCCAATTCCGGTGGTATCCACAACAATGGATGAGGAAGTAGCACCACCTGGGGTCCAGAGGTAAGAAGCAGCATTGGCAGAACTGGCATCGAGTGTAAAGGTATGGTTAGCGCAAACCGATGTGTCGGCACCAAGGTTAACAACAGGCAAAGGATAAACAGTGATAACTTGTTCGGCATAGCCATCGCATCCATTCACAGGAGCAGTGGTATAAGCAATTACATGATCGCCAGCACCAGCAACGGCAGGGTCGAACATTCCATTTGATACACCTGTTCCGGCATAAGTGCCACCTTCGGGCAATCCACCGCTAAGCGTAAATGCTGCAGCATTAGCGCACAATGGGTTGAATGCAGTAAGTGAAGTTACTGGTGATTCGTTAACCTTAATGGTATTTGTTGCAGTATCAGAACAGCTATTGGCATCCATATAAATGTAGGTAATTTCATGCGTACCTACACCAGCGGTTGAGGGTGAAAACATGTTGCCAAGCACACCGTTACCTGAATACGTGCCGCCTGTTGGTGTTCCGTTAACCAATTCAAAAGCTGGGTAAGCCGAACAGGTACTGTCAAAAGCGGCCAGCGCGGCAACTGGTTTTGGATGTATAGTTAAGGTAGCCGTGGCTGAAGGACCTTGACAACCAACTGTAGATTGGGTTACATAGTACATATAGGTACCGGGTTGGGTTTGGCCAGTATTCAGTGTATTTCCACTTCCAGCCTGATTGCTTAGGTTTGCATCGGTGTACCACCTGATTTCAGTACCTGTGGCATTAAGCGAAGGGATGGAAGAACCAGCACAAACGCTTGCATCGGAAGTAGTTGGAGCTGCTGGAGGAGTTGAAACCGTGATGTAAGCGGTTTTTGTAACTGTGTTAGTTCCATAGTTATTGGTAACCTTTAGGGTTACATCGTACGCACCTGAAGCAGCGTACAGTATTCCGGTTGGATTTTGTTGGGTACTGGTTGAGGGCTGCCCGCCTTGGAATGTCCATTCCCATGCATTGGGTGCACCGCTAGATTGGTCGGCAAAATCGGCGGTAGTGCCTACACAAATACCGGAATTATTGGCTGCAAACGAAGCAGATGGTGCCGAATTTACAACTTTAAAGAATTGTGTACGTTTATGGATAGGGCTTCCATTGGGACCCTTGGCCGTAACAGTTAAAAGGTAAGTTCCTGGAGGAACAGCGCCCTGTTTAACCACAAACATTTCGAGACTGCTTGGGTAACTTGAGAGCATATTGCCATCGGGGAAGAAAAACTCAAAACTACCGGCAGTAGGGGCTGGCTCAACCGAAGCCGAGAACTCAACAGTATTTGTGTATAATTTTACCGAAGGCACCTCGAGGCTTAAGGCTAAGCTATCGATCAACGTATCGTTGTTAACCAAGGTGGCGCGCATGGCATAATCAGGGAAATACGAAACGTAGCTACCAAAATTGCCATCCCTAAAATCAGTCCATGCCATCATTGAACCTTGTTCATTAGCAGCAACACCATTGTAATCGCCAAGATACATGGGAGTTCCACCACCACCGCAGGAGGTGCAGTTGATCTTCATTTTTTTATTGGAGATTTGCTGGTTAATGGCAAAGTTTACGCCATCATCGGTATAGGTTGCATAAATCATGGCACTGTCGCTGGTAGGGCAGTCACGGGTATCCATCCACGAAATGTATAGCCTTCCAGTATTTTTTTCGCACCAAATTGCAGGGAACCAGTTGTGGTTGCCAGCTGAATTGGGATCATCGTTTACTATAACTGCTGACGACCATGTTGTACCACTATTGTCAGAATAACGGCAGAAAATATCGGGTTTGTTGGCATTGCCCGCAGGATTGTTTGAAGCGTAAACCAGGTATAAACGGCCACGGTGTGGGCCATAACTGTTATCGGCTGCAATGTTTGGATAAGGACGGGTGCGCATGTTTAAAACGGCATTACGTCCGTTAACTTGTGTTCCTACCGTATTGGCAAACATCTGCGAAGAACGCTGTTGGAAAGTAGCACCACCGTCATTCGATTCAAAAAAAGTATAATTTGCATTGAATGAGCTTCCTGAATTGGTTACCACATACTGGGCACCGCCTTGTGTAGAACCTTTTGGGCCAATACACACTGACATACCGGGAAGGTTTTGAGGGCTAAGGTTAGGAGAACCCTGCCATGAAACACCATTATTGGTGCTACGCGAAACAGAACCTCCACTGTTGGCGGTCATAACACCTGTAATAGTATTTGCGAACGGCCCAGCGGTTTGGTCGGCAGCAATCCAGTTTTTATCAACACCTGGGTTGGCTATAACGGGGGTGCTCCAAGTTTGTCCGTTGTTGGAACTCATGGCAACTTTAACACCCTGAATGGTGGATGCGCCATACATGTTTTGATATGCAAGGTTACCCAAACTATCATAGGCAACTACCACGTCGCCCCACATCTGATTCCAGGTTGGGTTTCCTGCTGTCCATGTAAAACCATCATTGGTGTAGTAACCTTTGCCGCCTGCTGCTCCTGTAGAGTTCCAAACGGCATAGTACTGAAGTGGATTTTTTGGGTTATTGGCTATGCTACATTCAGCAAAATCAACACCTAGTTTAAAGTTGTCATAATCGCCAATGGTAACAACTTGTGCCATAGCAGCATCGCCTTCAGGGGCTAGGTACCCGGGCTGCATAACCATGGGATCGTGATGTACGTTTTTATCGCTGGTAGCAGGCTGTGCCTTTAAAAGCATTGTTATGGGCAATAGCATTACCAGCGCAAGAAGTGTCTTGAACGTTTGGGTAAAGTTTGTAATCATACGTAGTAAGGGTTTAGTTTTTCAAGTAACAAAGTTACAATCCTTTGGTTTGCCAGAAGCCAAATTAAGAGCCACAATCCAATATTTTATGATTTTATTAACAAAAACCTTCGTAACTTGCCGTAAAATTGCATCCTTATTAACGAAATCACCATGCATATACGCTTATTTACACTTGTTATTACCATGCAACTGTTGCTGGCTGCCGCTGTTTTTGGCGAAGAGAAACCTAAACAGAACATAACAAAATGGCTAACAGCAGGACCTCAAGCCTTAAAACCTCCTGTTTTCGATACTGTTAAAAACGTGAAAGGTGAAGTGTTTAAAACAGTGGATTTGCTTAAAAACCAGAAAACAGTTTTATTGGGATTGGAACCCGAAAAAGGGCAAACAATTGGCCAACTCATCTGGCAAGAAGAGCATACCGACAAAATGAACCAACTGCATTTTGCCACTCGAAAGGGTGAAAATTGGTTACATTATGTGGCATCTAGCTTCTATTTGGATCGTTATCAAAAAGTTAAACTAGTAATTACTTGTCCAACAATTTTTGAAGTGTATATTGATGGAGTAAAAGCTGGGAGTAAATATTCGTTTGATGAACCTAAAGCCAAAGAGATAGGCAAGGCAGAAGTGGAGCAAAAACTTGAGAGGGGCTTTCATCAAATTTTTATAAAACTGTTGAGCAGTGCCCAAGAACCAAGCTTTGAGACCTTAAAGGCACATATCGAATCTTCAGAAAACATCCTTTTTGTGACTAATCCAACAAAACAAATGGATATAGCCCATGTGCTTGAGGGCACAAACGTTACTGGAGTAGATATTTCGGAGGATGGTAAATTGCTGCTTATTGGGTTTAAGCGTACCATGGCTGGCTCTGGCAAAACCGAAAACTGGCAAGAGCTTCGCAAAATGGGTAGCAACGAACTTGTTATGAACCTAAACGACCCTCGGATGTCGGACGTTCAGTTTGTACCGGGCAAAAACACCCTGAGCTACTTGCAAGAAGACGGCGATTTTGTGCGCTTTATGGAATTAGACGTAACAACCAATAAAGCGCAATTGCTTGGTCGCTTGGAAAAGATCAACGGATATACCTGGTCACCCGATCGATCGTTCATAATCTACTCAACCAACGAAGAACCGGATAAAGACGAGTCTCCTGCCAAGCGTTTCATCAACATGGCTGACCGATGGCCATGGTATCGCAATCGTTCATTTTTGAGCAAATTCGATTTTGTTTCGGGCACAAGTTCCCGTCTAACTTGGGGGCATTCTTCAACTAATTTGCACGATATCAGCCCGAATGGAAAGACACTGCTTTTTTCGGTAACCGAAGAAGATTTTGGCCAGCGCCCTTTCAGCAAAACCAAGTATTATGAGCTAGATATACAAACTGTTAAGGCGAGACTGTTATTCGAAAGCCGGTTTGGTGGTAGTGCCGCCTATTCGCCTGATGGCAACCAACTTTTAATTACGGGAAGTCCATTACTTTTTGGCGAAACGGGAAATGCAGTAACTGATGGCAAAACACCTAACGATTATGATACACAAGCCTACCTGTATAGGTTGGCAGATGGCAAAATTGACCCACTGACACTAAAATTCGATCCTAGCATCCAGGCATGCAAATGGGACAAAACGGGCGATAACATCCTTTTTCAGGCAGAAGAAAAAACCTATGTTCGCTTATACAATTTCAACTTGCCAAATGCCACTTTCAATCTTATCCCAACACAAGTTGATGTGGTTAACAGTTTTGATTTTGCACCGCAAACATCTGATATAGTTTATTTTGGAAATGGGATTTCAACACCTACCAAAGCCTGGCACATCAATGCATTAACCAATGAACAATCCATTATTGCCGATCCTCAAGCAAGTTTTTTCAAGAACATCAAATTTGGCAAGACCGAAGATTGGGTTTACACCACGCCCGAAGGCAAGAACATTGATGGATTTATAAACTACCCTCCCGATTTTGATCCATCTAAACAGTATCCACTTATTGTTTTTTACTATGGCGGCACCAGCCCAATTGACCGTGCTTTTGAAGGCCGCTATCCAAAAAACCTGTTTGCAGCCATGGGTTATGTGGTTTATACCATTAACCCTGATGGAGCTACGGGTTATGGCCAGGAGTTTTCGGCCATGCACGTCAATAACTGGGGAAAAACCGTTGCAGGCCAGATAATTGATGGAACTAAGCACTTTTTAAAACAACATCCATTTATTGATGCTAAAAAAGTAGGGTGCATTGGTGCCTCGTATGGAGGGTTTATGACCATGTATTTACAGACCCAGACGGATATTTTTGCCACGGCCATATCGCATGCAGGTATCTCAAATATAAGTAGTTATTGGGGCGTTGGATATTGGGGATACCAATACAGCACGGTAGCATCGGCTGATATGTATCCTTGGAATAACCCAGATTTATATGTAAAACAAAGCCCGTTGTTTAATGCCAACAAAATAAACACCCCAATTTTGCTGTTACATGGCAACAGCGATACCAATGTGCCTCCTGGCGAGAGCATACAGATGTTTACAGCATTAAAGATTTTAGGAAAACCGGTAGAAATGATTCAAATAGATGGACAAGATCACCATATTTTAGATTATAAAAAACGTATCCTTTGGCAAAAGACCATATTAGCTTGGTTTGACAAATACCTAAAAGATCAGCCTGATTGGTGGACAGATTTATACCCTGAAAAAAATCTTTAACAGAACTTTGGCTTGAAAAGACTATCCGTTTGTTTTGCCTTGCTTGCTTTTTGGTGCTTGGGTCATCATGCGCCCTTAGCAGCTCGTACCAATAAAGATACCAGCCAATTGCTCTGTGTAAAAGAATTCAGTATCGAAGCTGGGTTAAGGCAAAGCATGGTTAGGGCAATCCATCAAGATAGCGAAGGATTGCTATGGATGGTAAGTGGTGATGGATTGCATTTTTTTGATGGACAACATTTTAAAGCTTTCAGGGTGCCTTCGAGCATAGGTGCTGACGACCAAGACAATATGATGCGGGGTGTTTGTGCTGCTGGCCCCAACAAATTGTTAATTGCTTCCACAGCCTCCCTTCTTGAATTTGATATTCTTTCCGGAACTTTTAAAATCTGTATGCGACAAAACGGACTCTATCCCGAAATCGTTTTACCTCTTTTTAATGGAGCACCCTTAATCTGGATTTACAATAAAGGCCTTTTTTGTTTTAAGAATGGCAAGATTAACAAACTCAAAATAAATGGATTAGATACGAATTTTTTCGAATGGTTTTTTCCTCACCAAGCTGTTTGGGATAGCGAACAAAGCAAAGCATATATCACCTGCGAAAAAGGAATTCTTGAATTGCAATCAAACAACAGCAAGCCTTTGGAAATTAATGCAATTTGGCATAAAAGTATAGTGGATTGCTCTGGAATAACCTTAGGCGATGCAAATCAAGTTTGGGTGGCGAGCGCAGGCTCAATTTTTAACCTAAGACAAGGAAAGCTTCAAAACAAGGTTTGTGATTTACCAACCAAAGCATCCGTTTTTTTATACAATGATTCTCAGGATGGTATTTGGATTGCCGCCCGAACTTCCAAGCAATTGTTTCATCTAAAACAACAAGTTTTGAGCAAGGTTCAACTCTATGTCCAACAAGGGCGGTTTGTTGAAAACCTCTCGCCCACCGTATTATCAATAGTTGCTGACAGCAATGGCACACAATGGTTTGGCACCGATGGCAACGGCATCATTCGGTACAATCCACAGGAAATTCGGCTTACGAATGCTAATATAGGTTTCGTAAGAAGTTTGGCTTGCCGCGGTCAAGAGGTTTTTGCAGGCACGTACTTAAATGGGTTGTGGCAGCTCAACGCTGACTTAACAACAAAACATAAGATTGTTAACCCCTTGATGCCTGCTGAGGCCTATTGCTTAGATATGACTGTTGATTCATATGACAGGCTTTGGGTTGCAACAACTGACCGTGTGTTGGTTTTTGATAAAAACTTATCAATTGTATATTCTCTTGACATACAATCGGATCGTGCAAGTTTTTACAAACTTGGTCAAGACTCAATGCTGTTTTCGAATGGCAATGCCATTTTTTTTGATGCTGGCAACCAGATCAAACCCTTAGAAACAAAACTTTTTGGTTCTTTTAACGCAGCCATAAAGATAAATAGATGGCACGTATTTGCCAGTTCGTTTGGCTTGTACAAGCTTGATAACAAAAATCTAACCGACCAAAAAGTGCTGCTTGATCAAAACATAGAACTATTCGCGCGAAGAGTAAATGATCTGGCGAAGTTTCGAAACACACTTTGGACAGCTACCAATTCTGGGATTAAAGTGTTTGATTTTGATGGTAATGAGCTAGTTACTGACGTGCGTTTGAATGAATTAAGCGAAGAAAAAATTTACAATTTATGCCCTGATGCCCAAAACAGGATGTGGTTTTCAGGAAACAGCGGCATAGGATGTTTGCTGCCAAATAATGGCCCAATTATTCGGTTAGGAATGCATAACAACCTCCAATCGTTGGAATTCAACCAAAATGCTGCTGCACAATCAAGCAATGGCTGGATATATTTTGGCGGAATTCAGGGTTTAAATGGCATTCAACCAGAAAATATTGTTTTTGAACGTTATAACCCAGGAGTTCGCTTGATTTCGTTAGAAGTGGCCGACTCCGTACTGACTAAAGGAATACCTGCAAATAAGCTACAACTTGAATTAGATTGGCGCAATGCGCATGTTAGCGGACAAATAGCCTCTTTGGTAAATGAAAATCAAGAACTGACTACTTACTCCTTTTATATGGATGGATATCAAAGCGATTGGGGACCAAGAAGTTACAGCAGAACGTTTAGTTATAGGGACTTACCACCAGGCAATTATACGTTGAAGGTGGTTTCATTTGATGCCTATCAAAATCAAAGCAATATAATCGAGCTTTTACAACTCCATATTCCGCAACCTTATTATAAACGCACTTGGTTTGTTCTATTTTTGTTAAGCATACTTTTGGTAATGGTGGTTCTTGTGGTAAAACGTGTGCAATACATGCGTTTTAGACAAAAACTGCAGGATTTACAACAGCTAAACGCTATCGACAAGGAACGGCTACGCATATCGCAGGATATGCATGATGAAATTGGAGCCAGTTTAACACGGATTTCAATTTTAAGCGAACAAGTAAAAAACAAGCGTTCCAATCAAGAGGAAGCCTTAAAAATTGTAAATCAGATATCGGCGATAGCTGGCAAGGTGGTTGACGACATGGGCGAAATAATTTGGGCCATGAACCCCAAAAACGATAGTGCCGAAGGATTTGCGAGTTATTTAAGGCAATATGCGGCCAACTATTTGGAACAAACTGGTATTGAGGCCATCTTTGAAATACAAGAGGATATACCTGAAATAAAACTTGGATCTGAATTACGGCGCAACCTTTTTCTGGTGGTTAAAGAAGCCCTGCATAACGTTGTTAAACATTCAAAAGCGAACCAAGTACTTATAAGCCTTAAACTACAAAACCATGGTTTAAACCTTAGCCTCAAAGATAATGGTATAGGGTTCGAGCCCAATGCAAGCACCACTTGGGGCAATGGTTTAAAAAACATGCCTTTACGCGTAAACAATGCAGGAGGTTCCATCCAAATCAATTCGGCATATGGCAAGGGCGTTGAGATAATTATCCGTATCAATAGTTTGAAATAAATCACCGTAATATGCGATGGCAATAACTGTTTAGGTATTGTAGTTTTGCATTACGAACACAAAAAGGAATGGAAACACCGATATTGACTTATATAGTTGAAGATGATAATGATATACGCGAAGGCCTGGCATCTTTTATCAATGCCTCCTCCGGTTATAAATGTGTTGGCACCTCAAGTTCAGCCGAACAAGCTTTGATTGAAATACCCCGCCTTAACCCTCAGGTTGTATTAATGGACATAAACTTGCCTGGGATGAATGGCATTGAATGTATTATTGAACTTAAAAAGCAATTACCTGATGTTCAGGTTATGATGCTAACTGTTTTTGACAATACAGATGAGATATTTAAATCGCTAGCTGCCGGCGCAACGGGCTATCTGCTTAAAAAAACACCCCCTAATCGCTTATTAGATGCCATTCACGAATTGGCCGAAGGAGGATCACCCATGAGTGGCGAAATTGCACGAAAGGTTGTTCAAGTATTTCAAAAACCTACACATACTAGCCTTCAAGATGCCCATTTAACAGCCCGTGAACACGAAATCCTGATCTATCTATCCAAAGGATTTCTGTACAAAGAAATCGCCGCTAAACTTTTTATCTCTATTGACACCGTTAGAACCCATATCCGAAAAATTTATCAAAAGCTACACGTTCGTACACGCTCAGAGGCAATGCTAAAGCTGATGGGAAAGTAAGGCAGTTAAATGTCAGCCGTTCAAAGATTTCTATTCAAAAAAGGTATGCATCCTAACTTATCCGGCAACGCAGAATTGGTTCAGTTTTATACGTTAGCTTCTTATTAATTGCCCATAATGCCAGCATATCACTATACGCGTTTTGCTTTGCTCCCTCAACTAAAAATGTAAAATGCACACCCTGCATACAGTTACCCAAAAGACCTTTGTAAGCAAAGCAAACACCCAATCCCAATGTTAATAAAATGTTGATATTTTAACAAACATCAGGTTTGTATTTCAAAAAAAAGTAGTTTTGCATCCCATAAAGATATTGCATGAATCTGTTCATACAAGTTCATGCAAGTACTTCTGAACAACAACACTTGCCCGACTGGTTTTCTGGTCGGGCATTTTATTGGCTCTCTTTCCTTTTTTTTACGGAAGATACTACCTGTATAGCAAATAGTCGATTCTTTTGTATATTTGTTCAAACCTATTTAATTCACCAAATAGCCAACATTTATTGCCACTCAATCTCCATTCCACAAACAAAAGAACTCATGAAAATCAATTATTTATCAAAGAATTTAATCTTGTTGGCATTAGGCTGCTGCTTTCTTATTGGTATAAGTTGCCAAAAAGCGGAATCGCCCAATGTGCATTTTGAGGCGGAGGTGCGCTATGCCGAGATTTCGAATGCTAAACTGGCTTATAAAGTTTTAGGAAGGGGCGAGCCCTTGGTGCTTTGCATGGGATATGCCAACAATATGGATATGTGGAGCGGACTAGCCCTTGAGATGCTCGAAAAACATTACAAGGTTATAGTGTTTGATTACCGTGGAATGGGATATAGCACCACTACCGACACAAGTTTAAGCATCAAACGCATGGCCATTGACATTCAAGAACTTCTCAATGTCTTGAAAATCAACAAAACACATGTGCTAGGCTGGTCGATGGGTGGCTATGTGGCACAAGAATTCGCCCTTAACTATCCCGAAATGGTTGACAAACTAATCCTTTACGCAAGCAACCCAGGGGATACCATTACCATAAACCCGAATGATGAGATTATTGCTATTTTATCAAACCCAGCATCAACCCCTTATGAGTTTTTAAGCACCCTCTTCCCTGATGATTGGCTAGCCACACATCCTGAGCCATGGCTTGTTATGCCCGAAGGCAAGGAGCCGATAAATGGCCAAGCAATTGGACTACAATATGAAGCAATACAAGCTTGGCTAAGCCCTGGCGGTGGTTCTTCAGGACGCTTGCACCAACTATCAATGCCCATATTACTACTTTGTGGCAATCACGACAAGGTTGTGCCAGCCATGAATTCAAAAATCCTGGCCGACTCAATCCAATCAGCATCGCTGCTTATGCTAAATGGCACTGGCCATGGCTTACAATACCAACAACCCGAAGCATTTGCCAATTATGTATTAGCTTTTTTAAACGGGAAATCTTCATATTAAGTCACGGTTTGCTTTGAACAGATGCGTTTTGAAACCATACAGCCATCAGCCCATTTGGCAGCTATTGTTAAGCATTATTGGGTGATTGAAAAATCCACCCTCGAACCTGATGTGTGTGAACGCGTTATCCCTACGGGCACCATTCAATTCATGTTTCATTACAAAACCCCGTTTGTGGTTTTTAAAGCTGACAACTCTATTACAAACCAGCCACGCTCATTGGTTAGTGGATTAGCTCAAACTTTTGCTGATATTGTGGCTGTTGAGTGTTCGGGTGTAATTGCTGTAAGCTTTCACCCTTGGGGAGGCTGTAAGGTATTGCCATTTGGATTGTCAGAAATTGAAGATTCCACTATTGGACTAACCGAAGTTTATGGAAAGGAAATCAACAAACTCGAAAACCAGCTAAACAAAGCTGTTGACACTATGCAACGGGTAAGCCTTATCGAGGAATTCTTGATAGACCATTTAATAAACTTAAAGCATCATGATTATTTTTTTGTAAATCAGGCGCTTAACCATATTTATCATGAAAATGGCATGCTAAGTACCCAAGAGCTGGAACGTAGGCTGGGAATGTGTGGGCGCAACATGGAACGAAAATTTGCCACCTTGATAGGCAAAACCCCAAAACAGTATTCAAAACTTGTACGTTTTCAGGCAGTGATACGCGAATTATCCAAAAACCAAGTAATTGATTGGGCGCAACTTGCCTATGCTTATGGTTATGCCGATCAATCACACCTCATAAAGGATTTTAAGTCTATTTCGGGCTTGACCCCTGTATCGTATCAAACACTTTGCTGTAAGCATTTCTCAGCAACGGATTTTACTTTTTAAGCAAATTGTCGGTTTTTTACAATCGTGGGCCAATCCTACCGCCTAATTTTGCAGCCGCTAAACCTTCAAATCCCTATTGTTTTGAATAAATCAACCATTATCGTGCAAAATGCACATGCCAACAACCTGCGCAATGTTTGGGTAGAAATACCCAAGCATAAGCTTGTGGTTTTCACAGGAGTATCAGGATCCGGCAAATCCTCATTGCTTTTTGACACCATTTACACCGAAGCACAACGGCAATTAATCGAGACGTTCGGGTCATTTGCTCGCACACGCATGCCCAAACTATCAAGGCCCGATGTGGATGACATCTTGAACCTTTCAACGGCAATGGTAATTGACCAAAAACGCATGGGCAACAATATGCGCAGCACCGTAGGAACCGCCACTGAAATAAACACTTACTTACGATTGGTTTATTCACGCATAGGAAAACCATTTATTGGGCCATCGTTCTACTTCTCATTCAATCATCCCGAAGGCATGTGCCCAGCGTGCAATGGACTTGGCAAAGAAATAAAGGTGGATCTTGCGCTCTTCCTCAACAAACACTATTCTATTCGCCAAGGCGCCATTTCGCACCCACACTACAAGGTTGGTGGTTTTCTGTGGAAAGAACTCATCACCTTTCAAATAGTGGACGTTGACAAACCCTTGATTGAATTTACCGAGCAAGAACTGTACAAATTATTGTACTCGGAGCCCTTTCAAATTGAAGGTGCAAAGGAAAAACTGGCATACAACAGGGTTTTTGAAGGAATAGCCAAAAAACTGGAAAAATCGGTGGCAGGAAAAGCCGAAGATGAGGTATCAGAAGAAGAAAAAAACGCTTATTCAAAGTACTTTACTTATACTATTTGCTCCCAGTGCCACGGAACACGGCTGAACGAACGCGCACGAAGTGTTAATCTGGATGGAAAAGGCATACACGAAGTCTGTTCAATGGAATTGGTTGATTTGCTTCCTTTCCTTGAAGCAATTAAGGATGAAATATCGAAACCCGTTTTGCGTAAAGCCATCTTTTTGTTGCAACAGCTAATACAGATAGGCGTTGGATACCTGTCGTTGGACCGTTCGGTAAACACTTTATCGGGCGGAGAATCGCAACGCGTGAAAATGGCTAAACAGCTTGATTGCAATTTGGTTGACCTTCTTTATATACTTGACGAACCGTCGATTGGCTTGCATCCGAGAGACACAGAGAACCTGATTAAAATCTTACATGGGCTAAAAGAACGCGGAAACAGTGTTTTTGTAGTTGAGCACGACCCCGAAATTATACGTACAGCCGATTGGATTGTTGACATGGGACCTTTGGCCGGAAAAGATGGAGGCTGTGTAATTTACAATGGCGAACCTGATGGCCTTATAGCTACTAATAGCCTTACAGCCAGTTATTTAAAAAAATCCAAGAATATTCAACACCAACCAAAAGAATTTAGCGACTATTACGAAATTACGGATGCTATTGCGAATAACTTAAAGAATGTTAGCGTAAAAATTCCAAAAGGTGTGCTCACCTGCGTTACCGGCGTGGCCGGAAGTGGCAAGAGCAGCTTAATTCATGAATGTTTTGCTAAACAACATCCGGAAGCCATTATCATTGACCAATCTAGCATTGGAAGGTCATCAAGAGCCAATGCGGCAACCTATATTGGGGTTTTTGATTTGATACGAAAAGAATTTTCGCAAGCCACCAATGCCGAGGCTTCTTTGTTCAGTTTTAATTCGAAAGGCGCCTGCACAAAATGCAATGGACAAGGTATGCTCTCATACGAACTTCATTTTCTGGATGCCGTAAAAACAACTTGCGACGAATGCGAAGGCAAACGATACCATCAGGAGGTGCTCGAATGGAAACTTAATGGCAAAAACATAGCCGAGGTATTAGCTATGACTGCATTACAGGCAATGGATTTTTTCAACAATCCAAAAATAAAAAAACTCTTAAAGCTGCTAATACAAGTTGGACTCGGTTATTTAAAACTGGGTCAATCGCTTAGCACGCTTTCGGGTGGCGAAGCCCAACGCTTGAAAATTGCAAACGAACTCAACCAACAAAGCAACATCTACATTATGGATGAGCCAACTACAGGGCTACACATGTCAGATATTGAAAATTTTTACAAAATCATCAAAGCCTTGGTTGACAAGGGAAACACCGTTGTGATTATTGAACACAACCTCGACATTATTAAATATGCCGACTGGATAATTGATATGGGCCCCGAAGGAGGGAAAGCCGGTGGCGAAGTTTTGTACCAAGGCATACCCGCCAAACTTAAAAATTGTACTGAATCGCATACAGCCAGGTATTTGCAGCCATTTCTGTAATTGAGCGATTGACGTGCATCTTTGAGCGGTAACGATTCCTAAATCTTGGTTAAAAATTAGGGGTTTGCTGTTAAAACCTTTTTGTGTGATTTTTGCCCAGCAAAATGGTTCATATATTGCAATTGCACCAAATTACCTGTAAACTTGTAGCGCGAAATTCATTACCCTAATCAATCAAAAAAACCACCATGAGAAAATTAACCTTGCCACTTGCCTTGCTGTTTGTTTTAGTAGTTGCTAACAGTTGCGTAAACCCATTTAACAAATCAAAAGACATTGATTTAAAAGATGTTAACTTTACATCAGTAAAAGTTGACTCAAATTATGTACTGAGCATTCCTGATTTTATGACGGCCACAAAAGAGCTCAATGATGAGGCCTCACTACAATACATGGATGCAAAATCGGAAGCCTATGTTATTGTAATTGATGAGCCTAAAGAAGATTTTATAAACGCATTTGTTAGTACGGGGCAATACAACGATTCGTTAAGCATAGTGGATAATTACAGCCAAATTCAGCTTTCATTGATAAAGGAAAAGATGACAGAATCGATGGTTCACAATCAAAAACCATTAAAAATTAATGGATTAGATGCCGTTCAGGTGGAATTTACCGGCAAAATAGCTGACGTGACGTTCGAGATTGCCTATCACATTACCTTTATTGAAAGTTCTAAAAACATGTACATGATCATGTCATGGACTCTTAAAGACTACGAGCAAAAGTTTAAACCGCTGTACGAAAAGATGGCTGCATCGTTTAGGTTATTAAGCGTTGAATAGCTGTATCTCCTCGCACGAACTATACAATACTGTGGAAATCAAAGAAATAATTAAAGACAAAACACTCAAAGCCAAGGACAAAACCGCATTAATAAGTCAGTTCTTGAATGAAAACCCTCATCAAATCAACCCTCTTGTTAATGAAGCTAAACTTCTTAAAGGATCGGACAAAGCCACTTACATAGAAGCCATTGAACATGCCACGCTCGCGAATCCAATGCTTTGCACCCCTGATTGTTTCAATTTTGCCATTTTTTCGCTAACCGATAAAGCCCCTAGGGTAAAATGGGAATCGGCGAGGGTAATTGCCAACACGGCTCACTTGTTTCCGGATGAATTAACTGGAGCCATCGTTAATTTACTGGCCAATACCGAACACAAAGGCACGGTGGTACGATGGAGTGCTGCCCAAGCATTAAGCAAAATCGTTAGCCTAAATACTACGCATAACTCTCAGCTAGTTCCGGCATTAAAGACGGTGAGTGCCATGGAAGAAAAGCCGAGCATCCAAAAAATCTATACAACGGCCTTAAAGCGCTTTTAGTCAACATTGCCTACTCAAAACACAAGAGGCTGCCTTCAAAAGACAGCCTCTGCTTATTTGATTATTTGCTTTCTTGGCGTTTTTTCTCGGCCACATCTTTAAGCACCTGTTCTTGAATGGCGCGTGTTACGGGCATATACTTATAAAACTCCATCGAATAGTTGGCCCTGCCACTGCTGATATTGCGCAGTTGTGTGGCATAACCAAACATCTCCATCAAAGGCACAAAACCATTAACTTTTTGCGAGCCTTTACGATGACGGCGCATCGACTCGATACGTCCACGACGTTTGTTCAAGTCGCCTACCACATTGCCAATATAATCATCGGGTGAATTAACCTCAATTTTCATAACAGGCTCAAGCAAAATAGGTTCTGCTTTCATAAATCCATGTTTAAAACAAATAGAGGCACAGGTTTGGAAAGCGAAATCAGAAGAGTCAACCGGGTGGAAGCTTCCATCGATTAGGGTAACTTTAACATCAACAATAGGATAACCTGCCAAAACACCTTTTTCGAGTGTCTTTAAAATCCCTTTGTTAACCGAAGGTACATACTCTACTGGAACAACACCACCTTTAATTTTGTCAACAAACTCATAACCATGATCTTGATTTGGTTCAAGACGGATAACGGTATGTGCAAATTGACCTTTACCACCGGTTTGTTTCACATGGCGGTAGTTGCTTTCAACTTCTTGGGTAAGGGTTTCGCGATAAGCCACCGAAGGCTCACCAATTTCAACCTCCACGCCAAACTCATGTTTCATGCGGTCAATAATAATCTCGAGGTGAAGTTCGCCCATGCCAGAGATGATTGTTTCCTCGGTTTCTTCATCAAACCGTACTGCAAAAGAGGGATCTTCGTTGGCAAGTTTGTGAAGGGCTTCGCCCATCTTGGAACGGTCGTTGCGTTTTAATGGATTAACTTTCAGGTCGATAACTGGAGGTGGGATATGAATATTCTCTAAGAAGAGTTTATGGTCGCTATCGCATAAGGTATCGCCTGTTTTGGTAAACTTCATTCCAACAAGTGCTACAATATCCCCAGGACCAGCCTCTTCCACATCTTCGCGGTTTTTGGCGTGTATGCGCATGATGCGGCCAATACGTTCGGCCTTATCTTTGGTTGAGTTGTGTATTTGCATCCCTTGCTTTAGCGTTCCAGAAAAGATACGGATAAAGGTTTGCTGGCCAACGAAAGGATCGTGTATAAGCTTGAAAGCCAGTGCCGAGAACGGATCCTTGCCAGATGGATGCCTGGTATGCGATTTTTCGGGATCATCAACATCTATGCCTACAACTGCACCAATATCAATTGGATTGGGCAGTAAATCAACTACAGCATCAAGCAGCATTTGAACACCTTTATTTTTATAGGCGGCACCGCAAAACACAGGCGTGATAAGGAGCCTAAGTGTAGCTAAACGAGCAACACGTTTTAGCAAAGAAGTAGGGATTTCTTTATCCTCTAAAAACAACTCCAGAACCTCTTCATCGTAATCGGCAATTTTCTCAAGCATGAAAGCACGCGCCTCATTTGCTTGCTTCATATAGTCGGCAGGAATAGGCATTTCGAATTGTTCGGTCTCATTAAACTTGTAAGCCTTCATCTCCACCAAGTCGATAATTCCATCAAAATCGTCTTCGGAACCAATGGGCAATTGGAATGGCACTGCGTTGGCATCCAAATACTTATCCATCATGCTTACGGCTTCTTGAAAATCAGCCCCCGCTCTATCCATTTTATTGATAAAGGCTATACGAGGCACTTTATAGCGGTTTGCTTGGTTCCATACGGTTTCGCTTTGAGGCTCAACACCACCAACAGCACAAAAAACAGCAATCATTCCATTAAGAACACGAAGAGAGCGTTCTACTTCCACTGTAAAATCGACGTGGCCAGGGGTGTCGATTAGGTTTATTTGGTAGTTTTTCCATGAACACGAAATTGCAGCCGAGGCAATAGTAATGCCGCGTTCCTGCTCTTGCTTCATAAAATCGGTGGTGGCTTGGCCATCATGCACCTCGCCAATCTTGCGATTGGTTCCTGTAAAAAATAAAATACGTTCGGTTACAGTGGTTTTGCCAGCATCAATATGTGCAGCAATACCAATGTTTCGGAGTTTTTGTAAAGGCATTTTAAAATACTGTATTAATAAATCGTAGCTATGCTTCAGGTTTAATCGGGCTTCTGTATATCTTTGCCCTCGATAATTTTTGAAACAGCCGGCAAAAGTAATACATTTGATTGAGATGAAGGTTAATTTTATATTAAGGTTTCTAACTATGTTAATGAAATCGACTTTTTTAATCGGTTTATATTTGATTGTTAGCCAAAACATTCTATATGCTAATGACCTAAAACCAGGCTTTAGCAAAACCGAGTACCTTGAAATGTTAAAATTGTATTCGTGGCAATCAAAAGAAGATTTTTCGGATACGGCCAGCCTCAAAAGCCGCTTTCGCCTTGCATACCGTTCTCCAATAGTTGGCTTGCAAAACCGCTGGGATTTATGCTTAAGCAACGATTCGGTAGCTGTGATTGACATACGTGGAACAGTGGGCAATAGCACAAGTTGGCTCGAAAACTTTTACTCGGCAATGGTTCCGGCCTCAGGAAGCATTACATTGAGCAACAATTTTGTATTCAACTACCACCTTGCAGATAACCCACGAGCGGCAGTGCATGCCGGATGGCTTCTTGGCACAGGTTTTTTGGCCTCAAGTATTGTTAGCAAAATTGATAGCTGCGTAAGTCTTGGCTTTCATAATTTTATCATCACAGGCCATAGCCAAGGTGGAGCCATAGCCTATTTAATGACATCGCATTTGCTGCATTTGCAAAAAACAGGCTATTGGAAACAAAAAATCCAGTTTAAAACCTATTGCAGCGCAGCGCCAAAACCTGGCAATTTGTACTATGCGTATGATTACGAATCAGATACTTACGGGGGCTGGGCCTTTAATGTGGTAAATACGGCTGATTGGGTACCCGAGGTACCCTTCACAACACAAACCACCAGCGACTACAACCCCACCAATCCGTTTACCGATGTTCAAATCTTGCTTGGGAAACAAAAACCGCTTAAAAGATTGGTATTAAAATACATGTATAAGCGGTTAACGATACCTTCAAAGAAAGCAGTAAAACGCCATCAAAAATACCTTGGCAAGATGGCTAGCAAATATGTAAAGGGCAATTTACCAACTTTTATCGAACCAACCTACTATAATTCAATGAACTACAGCAGAGCTGGTAGCTTTGTAGTGCTAAAAGCTGATGCCGACTACTTTGGAAAGTACCCCGAAAAAGACAAAAACATCTTTATCCATCATATGCTAAAGCCATACGCATACTTGGTTAGGAAGCTGCCGGATTAAGGTTTGGCAGCAGTTTGCACGGCAAAGCGATAAATACCAAAACCATTTATTGGAAGCTCAATTAAGATACCTTCGTGCGCCGCTTGATAACCCGTAAAGGAAGTTTCGCAAACAGTTCCCATTACAGTGGTTAGTTTGTAGGTGAGATACGACTCTAAATTCATTTCGCCAAAAGCATGTAAAGGAATAAATAGCTTGAATTTATGTATGTTGTGCTTATCAAAATTGCTAACCACCAACAATTGTTCCTCGCGGTGGTGGCGTAAGTAGGCATATACTTTTGAACCATCGGGTGCCGGGAATTGGGTATTAACCCACATAAGGTCGTAAAACGAACCTTGGCGCAAGGCAACAGAGCTATTGCAAAGGTTAAGCAAGGTTTGATAAAACTTCCGCAGTTCTTTTTGCTCATGGCTAAGGGCACCACCATCAAACTTTCCATTATTCATCCATTTCTGATGTTCAGGAACCGCGCAGTAGTCAAAAATACTTGTACGTCCATCATCGCCACTAAAACCTTTAGCACCGAGTGCTGGTTCGGCAACTTCCTGGCCCATATAAACCATAACAGGACCCGTATGCATGGTTGCACTCACCACCATGGCTGGCAATGTTGGGGCAACGTTGCCAACAAAATGCGGTGAAGTAAGGCGAACTTCATCATGGTTCTCAAGGAAACGCACCATATGATGGTCTAGGCCTTCCAAATTTCGCCAGCAATCGGCTAAGCGCCAGGCAGGCTGCTCCCATTGCATGATATCTCGAAGCGTGTTGTACATTCCCTCTTTATCGTACAAATAATCAAATCCTCCTCTAAGTATATAGTTGCGGTATTCCCAAGGCTGGTAAATTTCTGCGATAAAAATCAAATGCGGAAACTTTACCTTAAGCTTGTTAATGACCCATTCCCAGAAATCAACTGGCACCATTTCAGCCATATCGCAGCGGAAACCATCCACACCCTTATCAGCCCAAAACTTTAACATTTCGAACATCTTAACCCAAGTAGTGGGCACTGGATCAAAATACGTTTTTTTCCAGTTTTGAATATCAACACCATAATTCAATTTAATGGTTTCATACCAGTCATTTGTGGTAGGTTGAGCCGTAAACTGATCATTACCTGTTGCTTTAGCCGGAAATTCGGCATATTTTGCTTGGTTCGAGTCAAAAGGAATGGTATCGCCATATGGTTTTACCCCTTCCGGAACCTTAAAAGCTTGGCCTGGCAGGTAATAAAAATTATTCTGTGGGCTAAAGGCTTGGCTTACATCATCATCTTTAGCGAAATCACGAATTCGTGAAGGCTTGCCTTTCGACTTATATTGCCGCGCCACATGATTTGGAACAAAATCAATAATTACCTGCATACCAGCTTTGTGAGTTCGTTCAATTAGCTCTTCAAATTCTTTCATCCTGTTGGCAACATTTACTGCCAAATCGGGGTCAACATCATAATAGTCGCGGATAGCATACGGCGACCCAGCACGTCCTTTTGTTATTTCGGGGTAACTGTTATCAATGCCAAAGGCTGTATAATCTGTTAGGCAGGCGTGCGCTAAAGCACCTGTGTACCACACATGTGTAACCCCAAATTCACGTAATTTTTTTAGGGCTAATGGAGTGATGTCCTCAAACTTTCCGCAACCATTTTCTTCAATGGTTCCGGACATAACGGTTTGGGTGGTCTTATTGCCAAAAAGGCGAGTAAAGACCTGATAAATAACAGGTTTGGTCATTGTTTATGGTTATTAATCAGCCGAAAAGTTGCCTTTAAGGCTGGGATGAAGTTCAGACAAGAAGGCCTTATGCGGCTGGCCCATCAGCAATTTTGTATTCGGCAGTAACCAAGATTTGAGCTGTTGGGCGCAAGGCTTGAACCATTTGGTGTTCTTGCTCAAGCACCCTGGCACGGTACTCATTTTGTGGCTCTTTGCCACGCACAACTTGCGCTTTTTTAGTTTCGTGATACGTAAGATCGATAAAAACCCTACAATCAACCCCCTCGGTTTTTATGGCATACAGCCCATCAATTACAAGTGCGTCAATGCCATAAAAGTCGGTTGTAAGCTGGTCAACCTGCTCGGTAACTAAATCAACACAAGGCATGGTTGTGGGCCTTTCGTTTTTAAAATCATCGATGTTTCGATAAATGGTGTCCCAATCGTATTCGCCATAGCCAACCACTTTTTCAATCCCGTTATTTATACGCCAGTCTTTGCGTTCAAGCGGAAGAATACGGTAATAGTTGTCAATATGCATCACTTTGGTCATGATGCCATTTGTGCGCAACAACTTGGCCAGCACATGAGCAAGCTCTGATTTACCAGAACCCGATTCGCCAGATATGGCTATAACCATCTTGGGTTTAACACCTTTAAGTACTTTTTCAAGAATACCTGCAGCGGCTTCTTGGTGTTTTTCGGCAATAAGTAGTACGTCTCCTAACATGTTTATTGATTATTTGCTGAAAACAAAAATAAGCGAACTTGCTTGGTTTTCCAAGTGTTTGTTGAAAAAAAACTGCCAAAACAAGAAATGGTTGTAATATTGATGCCTTAAAAAGCCTTTTTATGATGAAGCTTCGGTGGACACTAGCCCAGTATTTTGAAAAGCGTTGGTGGAAAAACTATCTAAAATCCAAAGACTTAGACTCCTATCTTGCCTGGAAGAAGGATTATTGGAACCAGTTTCTCAATGGTTTGCCACATGCTATTAACTTACAGCCAAGCGGAAGTTATTTAGACGCAGGATGTGGCCCGGCGGGTATTAACATGGTTTTGCCTGGCTCGGTAACAGCCATCGATCCACTTTTAGATAACTACCATGCTCAATTCCCGTTTTTCAAACCCAGTGAATACCCTAATGTAATTTTCAAGAAAACAACCATCGAAGGTTTTACGTCTTCACAAGCATACGATGTGGTATTCTGCTTAAATGTTATCAACCATGTGCAAAAAATAAAACCTGCAATTCAAACCCTCAACACTTGTTGTAAAAACGGTGGAATATTGGTGTTATCGGTTGATGTTCATAATTATAAATGGCTGAGCTGGCTATTTAGGCTTGTGCAGGCAGATGTAATGCACCCACAACAATTTGATGAAGAGGCTTACCTTGAAATGCTAGAAGAAGCTGGTTTTAGCATGCTTTCGAAAAAGACGCTCAAACAGGAACTGATTTTCAGCTACAAGGTTTTTGTGGCCCAAAAACAATAAGCACTTACATTAAGGGATGGAACAAAACCTGTCCTTTGGTATTGAATTCAAGGGTTGGCGCAGGCACTTTTACGATATTTAAGGCCCCAAACACCACTTTTAAGACCCTTGAACGTGTTTTGATTTTGCTAAAATCCACATCAACTGAAAGCATGAACTTGCGATAGCGTTCAATGTCAGTCCGGTCGTGGTAGAGTCCATCATTATCGTACCAAGTATTTTGATATCCGCCATACATGCCACCGGCGCCATAGCCAAAGGCAATGTTGAGCCATTTTAGGTGCTTCTGCCGTTTATTGAACGAAGCAGGATTTACACTAACCCAAGTGTTAAGTGAATTGTAATCTTTGATGAGCCTTGTATAAAGATTTGAACCATAAAGCTGTTCGGCACGTTGGCGCAATTCACCGGCGGGATAAGACTGGAACGTTGGAAGAATCTTGAGGCGTATGCGTTGCTCGCCCCACAGCAATTCTTGCGAAGTCATTAAGCCTGCTCCCACAAAATTGGCTGTAACATCGCTTAAGGAGGCGCCCCATTCAGCCGAAAACCCATCAAAAACCTCGATGGTGTTTTGTAACATAAAAGCCGTTATTCCAGCGTAAACCGCGGCCGGCTTATGTTTTACCCCAGCCCAGCGCAGTACATGCATTATGTAATAGGCTTCTAAGTAAGGTGTTACGGTATGCCCTGCTTTATCTATCTGTTGCCACTCGCCCGAATCATCAAAAAAATGAAACGATGAGCGTGGATAATCGGCATACCATAAATAATTGAGTCCCACCAAAGTAGCTGCATATCCAGCACTTGCCGTACCCGTAAATAGCCAAAAGCGCCCCTTGTTCAGCGTATCGCTGGGCACCATCCAACTGGGCTTTCCATTCAATTGAAACCCCAAACTGTCTTGGGCTTTCACCAATGAGACAACGCAAGGAAAAATGATGGCAAAAATAAGCAGCAAGGCCCTGTTAGCGCGCATAGCATTTTTTTGCCAAAGATAAGTAAAAGCTTTTCATTTGATGACCGAGCCGTTGGATCGGAGGTTGATGGCTTGCAACAATGAATCAAGTTTAGGCAATTAACAAGGTATTTGGCGGGCATGGTAACCCACCAAAATATGGTTAGCAGTTATAACAAGTCATTCACCAATCCTTTGCATCAATTTGAACAATAACCGAATACGCGTGTTTGCTTTAACCAATTCATAGCAAACCAATTATTATGCAACGAAGAGATTTTTTACAAACGGGTGCACTTGCAAGCATGTTTCTGATGGCATCAGGTTCAATGGGCCATCAGGTTAATCCAACTTCTTTTGATACACCCAAACCTTTAGAACCCGTTTTACTTCCCGCACTTCCGCCTTTAGATCACAATGGCGGATTAAGCATACGCACATGGGTCCGTTCTGAAATGACGGGCGGAATCTACTCAAGTGTTGAATGCGCCGTAGCTCCCAAAACCATGGGGCCTCCACCCCATTACCATAAAGAACTGGATGAGCTTATGTTGGTTTTGGAAGGCACCGCTCATGTGCTTGTTGGAAACGATGTTGTAGAAATAAAAGCTGGCGGCTGGCATTTACGTCCGCGCTTAATCAAACACACATTTTGGAACGCTGGCGATTCATCTTTACGTTTTGTGGATATGTATTTCAACCAAGCCTTTGAGCAATATCTTGAAAGGATTTTTTTGGAGTTGACCGAAAAAAACGGTTTTCCCGAAGGATCAGCAGCTAAAAACCAGGAATTGAATACATTGAATGAAAAATTTGGTGTAGTCTTTTTGGAGAACGCTTTCAGCGAATTTGATGAGCTTAAAAAACGTTATGGACTAAAATAAGCCACTTTATCTAAAATACTCAAAATGCAACAATTACGCCAGACAAGCTCTTGCAGAAGCTTTCTTAGTTTTGATTGCTGTTTGGTAATATCTTGAAGATTTTTGCTGTAATACATTGATTATAAGAATCTTCTACCGTGCAGCACATGTTGGCCGAGCAATAGTGCTTAGCTTTATAAATTCACACGCATTCACAACCCTTTTGCGTA
>CAZKHA010000030.1:0-29543 GCA_964552325.1 uncultured Bacteroidales bacterium | reverse complement strand
TTGATAGTTAATGATTATATACGTTTCTATGAATTCGATAGCAAAAGAATAATTGTTCATACAATTTGGGACTGTCACCAAAATCCTGATGATTTAAAAATAAATATGGCTAACGGTTTCAAAATTTCAGCCGGGCGAATTTCACTTTGCGAAATTTTTCCTACCTTGGTTCTAAATTGTCGCGGGATTAGGAAGCTGGAGTCTTCATAACGGCCGATAATTTTGCGGCAAACCCTTATAAACCAACTTAAATCTACACACCAATGACAATAAAGACCTTATGGACAATCTTGATCAAGATTCTCGGATTATGGCTGGTGCTTAATAGCCTGACAATAATTCCGCAATTCATCTCAACAATTTTTTATACGTATTCCAATGATGTAGGAATTGGCCTTGCGGTTTCTTTTGCACTACTCTTTCTGACAATTGGTGCTTACCTTTTTATTTTGCGACTTTTTGTTTTTAAGACTGCATGGCTTATTGAAAAATTACACCTAGTCAAAGGTTTTGATGAAGAAAAGATTGACCTTAACATTCAACGCTCAACAGTGTTAACTGTTGCGAGTATTGTTGTTGGTGGACTCCTATTTGTTGAGAGTTTACCGCAATTTTGTAGGCAAATATTTGTTTTTTACCAGCAGAAATATTTATTCCACGAAAGTCCAACCTCCGCTTGGATGATTTTTCATTTAGTAAAGATTGTACTAGGATATTTGCTTATGACGAACAGTAAACAAGTTGTGGCATTTATTAACAAAGAAACTACTAAACAAATTGACCACGACGCGTAAATAGTTTTCGCATAGTATTCTCGAAAATTAAGACTGTAACAAAATCTTGATTTAAAGGCACACTTGTCCGGTTAAAACTTACAAAGCATTAGAAGATCCCTTGCTTCATTGCATTACACTCTGAATGACAATGCTCTATGATTTTGTCGGGTGTTGGGGGCTTTCGCAATCTTTCTAAGCAACTGTCATTTTGAGTACAGCGAAGAATCTCGTAATTTTTATCGGACACTGATGTTTCAAACGAATAATACTGATACATCCAAAAGCCCATTTATTTTATTTGTGCTGATGATTCATCTGGATTTCTAAGTGAGTTTGTTAGCTTAGCCAGGTAGCTATAATTTGCGTGTGTCAACCTAACAAATACTACGAATTCGCTCAGCCCAAATATCCATTAGAACGTTGAACGCATGGCTTCAACAGGGTTTAGACGGGCTGCCGAATAGGACGGTATAATGCCCGAAACCAAACCAATGATGATGGATACCGAGAGCCCGAGTATAATATTGCCTTCGGTTAAAAGTATTTCAAAATCAAACGCATGCGTAACCACTAGCGTCATAATAAAAATGAGGATGAGGCCAGCTAAACCACCAAGCAAGCTTAAAAACACCGATTCAAATAGGAATTGAAGCAAGATAAAGTAGTTTTTTGCACCCAAGGCTTTCTGTATCCCGATTATATTGGTCCGTTCTTTTACCGAAACAAACATGATGTTGGCAATGCCAAAACCGCCCACCAGCAATGAGAAACCGCCAATAACCCACCCAATGATGGCCATCACACTAAAAAACTCATCGAATTTGGCACTTATCACGCTAATTTCGTTTATGGCAAAATCATCTTCCGAACCAGGCCTCAGTTTACGAATAGAGCGCATGATTCCGGTAAGCTCGTCAATCAATTCGGCGGTGGTAATGTTGGGTTTGGCTTTCACCATTAGAGCTCCATCGCGGTCAATATCAAGTACGTTGCGTGCATAAATGATGGGAACCATTACTTGTTGGTCAAGGCTTTCGCCTAGGTTGTTGCCTTCTTTTTTAAAAACGCCAATTACTTCCATTTTTCGGCCAAACACTTTCACGGTTTTGCCAACGGCCGATTCGTTCTCAAACAGCGAGTGGGCAATATCGTAACCTAGGATCAACACATTACGACCCACATGCGATTCGAGTTGCGAAAAGTAGCGTCCTTCGGAAAGTTCAAGCGTTTTAACCCTTTCGTAGTCGTGCGAAACGCCTATCACCGAAACATCTTTGATGGATTTTTTGAGTGATTTTACGGTGCGGTTGGTTCCGCTGATAAAAGCCACGGCTTCGGCTGTGGTGCAACGTTGTTGAAGTTCTTTAACTTCTTTAAGCGTGGGAACAGGTCGGTTGATGTATTTCCACCAAGGGTAATTGTTAGAGAATATCCAAGGCCACTTTTGTACATATACCACATTATCGCCCAATGAGTTGATGCTTGTTTTGATTTTATTCTCCAAAGAGTCGAAGATGGTGAGCACCGATATTACACAAAAAATGCCAATGGTGATACCCGAAAGTGATAAGATGGTGCGAACCTTATTCACCTTTATTTCGTGGAAAGCAAACAAGTAACTTTCGCGTATTAGCCGTAAAATGATAAGCATGGTAACGAGTTTGAAGAACAGCAAACCTACATGAAATAAACGAGGATAGCAAAAAAATATGTGGTAAGTATGGTGTATAGCGTATCTTTTTCTTGTATTGCCCCCTTTTTATGCTTAAACTTGCAAATTGGAAACCGGAACTTTTTTTGGGATTAATAGTTTGATAGTTAAGTAAATAATTTTTTAATGGAGGGATCTCGCAACATTACCGGAGCCTTGGTTTCGGTTTATTCAAAAGAAGGATTAGAGCCTATAATCAGGAAGTTAGATGAATTAGGTGTTGAAATCTATTCTACGGGCGGTACCTATGATTTTATTCAAAGCCTTGGTATAAAAGCTATTACTGTAGAATCGGTAACCTCCTATCCAAGCATTTTTGGCGGACGTGTTAAAACCCTACACCCAAAAGTGTTCGGGGGAATACTCTACCGGCGTGATAATGCAGGCGATAAATCCCAAGCCGCTGAATATGAAATACCCAAAATAGACTTGGTGGTGGTTGATTTGTACCCATTTGAAAAGACACTGGAAACCACCCATGATGAAGCCGAGATCATCGAAAAGATTGATATTGGAGGAATATCGCTTATACGTGCTGCCGCCAAAAACTATGAGAGCGTGGCTATAGTGCCATCGGTACAGCAATATGGTTACCTGCTTAGCCTACTTCATAACCAAGGTGCCACTACCACTTTAGAACAACGCCGCTATTTAGCTGCCGAAGCTTTTAACACCAGTTCGCATTACGACACCCGCATTTTCGAGTATTTCAACAAGCAAGCAGCTATCCCGGTATTCAAGCAAAGTATCCAGCAAGCGCAGACGTTGCGATATGGAGAAAATCCGCACCAGAAAGCCAGTTTTTATGGCGATTTGAGCCAGATGTTTACCCAGTTGCATGGCAAGGAGCTTTCGTACAATAATTTGCTCGACCTTGATGCCGCTATTTCGTTGATTGACGAATTTGAGGAACCCACTTTTGGTATTTTAAAGCACAACAATGCTTGTGGTGTTGCATCACGTTCCAATCTTCTAGCAGCCTGGAAAGATGCTTTGGCTGGCGACCCCATTTCGGCCTATGGCGGTGTTTTGGTTTGCAACCGTGTGGTTGACGAAGCTACAGCCCACGAAGTTAATAAACTTTTCTTTGAGCTAATTATAGCCCCGGGTTTTGAAAATAATTCACTTCAAATACTTGAGTCTAAAAAAAATAGAATAATTTTGCAGCGCAATTCAACCCGCTTGCCTAGTCAGCAATTCCGTACCATCCTAAATGGCGTAGCTTTTCAAGAACGAGATTTGCGAACGGAGACGGCCAACGCTATGCAAGTGGTTACTGGCACAGTTCCATCCGATACACTGCTTGATGATCTAGCTTTTGGCAACATCATTGTAAAGCATACAAAATCAAATGCTATCGTGTTAGTAAAAGGCAAACAATTGCTTGGCAGCGGCACGGGTCAAACTTCGCGTGTTGATGCCGTTCGTCAGGCTATTGACAAAGCCAATGCATTTGGATTCGATTTATCAGGTGCCATTATGGCTTCCGATGCGTTCTTTCCCTTTGCTGATTCCGTTCAACTGGCTAAAGAGGCTGGCATCACAGCTGTTATTCAACCGGGCGGTTCAGTGCGCGATAACGATACTATTGATTTTTGCAATGCCAACAAACTGGTAATGGTGCTTACCGGAACGCGGCATTTTAAACATTAACAATAACACACACAGATAAATACAATGGGACTCTTCTCATTTTTAAGCAAAGAAATTGCGATGGATCTTGGCACAGCCAATACCGTAATCATCTATAACGACAAAGTTGTAGTTGACGAACCTTCAATAGTGGCCATTGAGCGTAACTCTGGAAAAGTGATTGCCGTTGGAAAACGTGCCCAGATGATGCATGGCAAAACCCACGAGAATATCAAGACTATCAGGCCTTTACGTGATGGAGTAATTGCCGACTTTCAAGCCGCAGAAGTCATGATGCGCGAAATGATTAAAATGATACAAACCGGCAAAAGCTTTTTCCCGCAATCGCTTAAGATGGTGATATGTATCCCATCGGGTATAACAGAGGTGGAAGAGCGTGCAGTTAAAGACTCAGCAGAACAAGCTGGCGCCAAAGAAGTTAGGTTGATACATGAACCCATGGCCGCAGCCATTGGTATCGGGATAGATGTAATGGAGCCCACTGGCAATATGATTATTGATATTGGGGGCGGCACCTGCGAAATTGCTGTAATTGCCTTGGGCGGTATTGTTACTAATGAATCCATTCGTATAGCCGGTGATGATTTTAATGCCGATATTGAAGAATACATGAAGAAACAGCATAACATCAATATTGGCGAGCGTACGGCAGAGCGTATCAAGATTGAAGTAGGCGCCGCCATCACCGACCTCGATAATCCACCACCCGATTATGCCGTTCATGGCCGCGATATGCTTACCGGTATCCCCAAAGAGATTAAGGTAAACTATGCCGAAATTGCCCACTGCCTCGATAAATCCATCAGTAAGATTGAAACCGCAGTTTTACACGCGCTCGAAATGACCCCACCCGAATTATCAGCCGATATTTTTAGGACAGGCATTTATCTGGCAGGTGGAGGTAGTATGTTAAGAGGGCTTGACAAACGCATTCATAACAAAACAAAGCTTGCCGTTCATGTGGCCGAAGATCCATTGCGTGCCGTGGCACGTGGAACAGGCATTGCCCTTAAAAACTTCGATAAGTTTACCTTCCTTATCAAATAGTCTTTCGTAAGCTACCGAAAACGTGAATTTTAATCCATGCGCAATCTTTTTCAGTTTGTTTGGAGAAATCATTTTGTGTTCTTGTTTTTGCTACTTGAGGTAGTTTCTTTTTCGCTAATTGTTACCTACAACCATTATCCAGAGGCGGTATATTTCCGGTTTTCGCAACAGGTAAATGGTGAGTTGCATAAGCTTACAAGCAATATGGCGTCGTATGTGCATTTACGGGAAGAGAACAACCAATTGGCTGCTGAAAATGCTATCTTGCGTTCGGGGAGTGCCGGGGCCTGGTTAAAAACTGATACCGTTTCTTTTTGGAAAACTGATACGCTGTATAGGCAGCATTACCGTTTTATGCCTTCTGGGGTTGTTAGCAACTCGGTAAATAAGCGCAATAATTTCATAATGCTCAACAAAGGCTCAAAAAACGGCGTAAAGATTGACATGGGTGTTATTGGCCCCAAAGGCGTGGTTGGTATAGTGGTTGCTGTTTCTTCAAACTTCAGTACGGTGATGTCGGCTTTGCACAATGCCTCGGTGGTAAGTGCAGTGGTTAAGAAAAACGATCAATTGGGTTCAGTTACTTGGGAAGGCGGGAATTATGCCTATGCCAAGCTGAACAATATTTCGGGGCAAGTAAAAATTGCTAAAGGAGATACAATTATAACAAGTGGATTTTCATTGATTTATCCTAAGGGCATACCCATCGGGACCATCGAAAAGTTTAGTTTGAATACCGATGACAACTATTATGATATAACAATAAAATTGGCTACCGATTTTAACAGCCTCAACCATGTTTATATTGTTAACAACATCTATCGAGAAGAGCAAAACGCTTTAATTGAGCAGCAAAGCAAAATACCACAAGAGAAGAAGTAATAGTATTCAATGTTAACCCATTAACACCATGTTGAATATTGGTATCGTATTGAGTGCCAAGTTAAACCAGGTTGGTATAAAATCTAAGCTGCAACTGATGGAATTTGGTGCCGAAGCTGCGTTTTTACGCCTTCAAGCTATTGATTCCACAATTTGCATCAACACCTTGTACGCACTTGAAGGAGCTATTCAGGGAATTCGGTGGCATAACTTGCCTAAAGCCCGTAAAGAAGAACTATTGCATTTTTTCAATCAGACAAAAGCATTGAAATGAAGGTGCAAGTTAAAGTTTGCTGTATTAGCAGCGTTGAAGAAGCTAACATGGCCATTAGTGCAGGGGCCAATGCCTTGGGTTTGGTTGGCCATATGCCATCGGGTCCGGGTGTTATTTCGGATGAAGTTATCCGCGCGATAGCCGCCTCGGTGCCACCTCCTATTAGTACTTTTTTACTTACAAGCCAAACTAAAGCAGCTGGAATTATACAGCACTATTTACGTTGCTATACTTCAGCTATTCAACTAGTTGATACCGTGGCGCATGAAGAATACGCAGGAATTCGCATGGACTTGCCTGCAGTAAAATTGGTTCAGGTGATACATGTGCTTGATAAATCGTCAATTGATGAAGCCTTGAGCTATGCTGCTTATGCCGATGCTTTATTGTTGGATAGCGGCAATCCTGGCCTAAAGGTTAAAGTACTTGGTGGCACAGGCAAGACCCATAATTGGGAGATTAGCCGCCAAATCGTTCAAAAATCGCCAATCCCTGTTTTTTTAGCAGGCGGGCTCAAGCCTTATAATGTGGCAGAGGCCATTGCAGCTACCCGAGCTTTTGGCGTTGACCTTTGCTCGGGTATTAGGTTGGGTGGCGCGCTTGATCCTGATTTAATGCGGTTGTTTTTTGAGCAGATACATTATACGAATGCAAACTAGCCAAGGTTTTATAGCGCAAGTTCTTAAGGTACAAGATAATATTAGGTTAACGAATACTCGGTGTTGGTAAAACTGTTATGGGCAGTATGCAATTAAATCCCTGGATTTATACAGTTTTTACCAACAAATAAGCCATGAAGGTATAATTCAGCTACATTTGTAAATGCCTGTTATTAGGCAGAATTAGCTATGAAACACTTTACCAATTTTACCGATTATACACGCATCGAAGACCTCAAACGCCTGAAGTTTATTCAGGATGCTGTTTTGGGTTTAAATCGTAAAGACTTAACTATCATAGAAGTAGGCTGTGGCAATGGCAACATTAGCTATCAATTAGCTTGCTTAGGCTTTAAGGTTCGCGCGGTTGATATTAGCCCTGAGGCAATTGCAAAAGCAAAAAAACGCTACCAATCCTCCAGCTTAAGCTACGAAGTGGTGAATGCTGAGCAACTTGTTAACGATGAACGGTATGATGTGGTTGTAATGAGTGAAGTATTGGAGCATTTAACAGAACCGGCAAGTGTGCTAAAAGCTGTTTCGGCTATGATGAAACCTGATGCCATAGCTGTGATTACAGTACCCAATGGGTTTGGCCCTCGCGAACTGTTTGTTACAAAACCCGTTCAAGCCATCTACCGTGGCAAAGGCGTGGTGCCCAAGCTTCTTTATAACTTCAAAAACACACTTGGATATAAGGGCGTTACCATACAATCAGCCAATCATGATTTAACACACATTCAATTTTTCTCGTATAAAGCATTAAATCAATTGGCACAAGATTGTGGTTTAAAGATTGTTAAATCGAGTGCTGCCAATTTTTTGGATGGTGTTTTCCCGTTTTCATTTGTTACCCGCCGTAGCCTTACCATGCAACATTTTGATTGTTGGGTGGCTGACCAAGTGCCATTATGTTGGGCTAGTGGCTTTAATACGGTAATGGTGAAAGTTGAGGGCAAATAAGTTAAAACACGTAATTTTAACTTTACCCTAAAGCTAAATCCAAGCAAAAACGAAACTTCTTTTTATCTTTACGGCCTAAACTTCATTTCTTCAAAACACCCAATTTAAACTAATACAACTTTCTATGAGAAGATTCTTAATAGTAAGCTTACTAAGCTTTTTGATATTTGCCGGTTACAACAGCCAGGCATGTACTAATTATATGATTACCAAAGCAGCCTCAACCGATGGAAGCACCATGATCAGCTATGCTGCCGACTCGCATGTGTTGTATGGTGAGCTGTATCATTGGAATGCGGGCGTTTGGCCCTCGGGAACCATGATAGATGTTTATGAATGGGACACAGGTGAATATCTCGGTAAAATAAAACAAGCGGCCCAAACCTACAATGTGGTGGGCAATATGAATGAGTATCAAGTTTCGATAGGCGAAACCACGTTTACGGGTATTGATATGCTGGGAAGCCAACCCGGAGCATTGGTTGATTATGGTAGCCTGATGTTTATAGCCTTACAACGTTCAAAAACAGCTCGCGAAGCCATTAAGACCATGGTTGAGCTTGTTGCTGAATATGGTTATTACAGCACCGGTGAGTCTTTTTCTATTGCTGACCCCAACGAGGTATGGATCATGGAAATGATTGGAAAAGGCAAAAGCATTACCGTTGACATGAAACTGTTGGCAAAAGAATCCCCAGCCATTCAAAAAGCCCTAAAACCATTAAAGGGCAAGGTTTTCTATACGAATGAAGCTTTTTTAGAAGAATTGAAAAAGCTTGCTGGTGAAGATATTGCCAAAACTAGCGGCGAACACTTGATAAACCTGCTTCAAAAAGGAAACAAAGGCGCTTTGTGGGTGGCACTGCGTGTACCCGATGGGTATGTTTGCAGCCATGCAAACCAAGCCCGTATTACAACCTTCCCTACCGAAGACCTAAAAACCTCTATTAGCTCAGCTAACCTTTCGAAAATTAACGAGCCCGGAATAATGTGCGTGTATGCCAACGATGTGATTAGCTTTGCCCGCGAGCGGAAGCTCGTTAAAGATGCGGTTTCCGATAAAGAGTTTAGTTTTTCTGACACCTATGCCCCTGTTGATTTTGGTGCTGCCCGTTTCAGCGAAATTAGGGTTTGGAGCATGTTTAACAAGGTAAATAAAGATATGGGTAAGTACTGGAACTATGTTAAAGGCCATATTGAACACGATAGCCGCACGGGTTATGCAAACAATCGCATGCCTTTGTGGGTAAAACCCGACCATAAAGTTAGTGTTCGCGAAATGTTTGACTTTATGCGCGACCATCTTGAAGGCACGGAGCTCGACATGAGCAAAGACCTTGGTGCAGGCCCATTTGGGAATCCTTACCGTTGGCGCCCACTAACTTGGAAGTCAGATGGTGTTACCTATGTGAATGAGCGTGCCACAGCCACCCAACAAACAGGGTTTTCGTTCATCTCTCAAATGCGTTCATGGCTCCCACGCGAAATTGGTGGAATCCATTGGTTTAGTGTTGACGATGCAGCAAGCACCGTATATTTCCCAATGTATAGTTCCTCTACAAGCGTGCCCAAACATTTTGCCAAGGGCTACGGAAAAATGATGGATTTTGTGGATGATGCAGCATTTTGGGTGTTCAACCAAGTGTCAAACTTAGCTTATACACGTTATAGCGAAATACACCCCGAAATCCGTAAAATGCAAGATAAGTTGGAGCTGGGATACATTGATTTTATCCCTTCAATTGATGCAAAGGCACAAGAAATCTATAAAAAAGACCCTGCAAAAGCTGTTGAATTCCTTACGGATTATAGCATAAACACGGGCGATAACCTGGTAATGAGCTGGAAACAGTTTTATGGCTATCTGTTTGCTCGCTATATGGATGGTAACATCAAAGAAAAAGATGGCAACAAACAGAACCCCAAGGTTAAGCAACCCGGGTATGGCGAAAAATGGCAGAAACGTATGGCTGACGATAATGGGAAGAACCTAAAATATGATGGCTCACCCTCGCACTAATTTTTTTTGTTGTATTCCTTTAAACGAAGGCTGCCTCTACAAAGGCGGCCTTTTTTTATTGTTTTATGAATGAATGACGAGCATTAGCGGGTTGAAAAATTTGAACAAGCACTTGATATTGGCTTTTATATGTTGTATTTTTACATCGTAATCGAACTAGCCATGATTGAGTTTCTAGATGAAGAATCGGTAGTATATGAACGCGATATAGTTGAAGACGAAGTAAAAGGGCCTTTATCGCCAGTAGGGCTTTATCAACTTTTTTTGTTTTCGACCTTGCATTTTGTGCTTGCTGCCATTATTGTACAGTTCTTGATGAACTTGCAAAATGTAATCATCTTAAAGATGTATTATTTTAACCTGCTTTATACACCGCTTGGGGTAAAGTTTTTGTATTCAGATGTTTCTAAATGGACTATCCCTAAAATTTTTGAGGTATATGGCTTGATTCCCTTAGCCTTTTTTGTTGTAGGTATTCTGATGGTTTGGATACTTCGGAAACGTAAGCTAGGCAATTGGAAATTACGGCTTTTACTTACTTGGATGGCTTTTATTTTTGTTCATACCTTACCTGTTGGATTAATTGCAGGCACCCTTATTTTTGATGGTTTCGGAATTGCGCAGCAATGGCTGATTCAAGATATAACCATACGCATTGGTGCTGCTATAGCTATTATTGCTGTTGTTAGAATGTACCGTAGCCTATGGCAAACCTTGTTTTTAAAGGCAGCTTATGCAGGTGTGTTTGTGTCGGATTATTCGAATAGACGAACCTACCTTCGCAACGCGTTTGTGCGGCCTTGGTATATTGGTTGTTTGTTGTTGTTTCCATTCGCATGGAAAGCCCACTCAATTTATTGGCTCGCATTTTTGCTTGGTTTAGGCATTGTTGTTATGCCCTTAAGTTCGTTGTCAGTTCCTTCAATTAACCTTGCCGTTGCTAAATCAAAAGGACGTATTTGGCCTTTTAGGTATCCTTTAGCCTTTCTCATCATCCTTCTTCTTACCTTATGGTGGCTGTGCAGCACCAGCATTGTTTTATAAACCAAGAAAGCCAACACCCTTTTTTGCAAAGAGTTGTTTGTTTGTTTTTTATGTGTTTTTGAGGCAATACCAAATGTATATAGGTGTTCACATTTGGAAAAGCTTTCCAACTTTTGTATATTTGTATTGAATTTCGTTCTAAACACTAGTCCTGTTAGCCATGAATGCATTTAGTAAACTTTTTAGCCTAGCTAGCATTTTTGCGGTGGGTTTTTTTGTCATTCTTCAAACTTCGTGCAAAGATGAAGAAACACCTACAGCCACCGAACAAAAAACGATGGATGAGCTCCTCATTCCTGAGAACTTTGGCTTTGAAACTACCAAACAGATAAACATTGTGTTTCAGGATCCTCTAAAATCGGGTGGTTCAGCACGCTACGATGTTTTTTTGCACAGTACTGATATTCAAACTGATACTGTGACTTTTATTAACGATGAAGGCGTAACCGTTACCGAAATCATACCTAGTTATGATGAGACCAACGACTTAATTGCCAGTAAAATAACTGAAACTGGCTTATTTAACCTGGTTGTTTCAATTCCTGCCTATATTACAGAATTGTATGTGATAAAAAACATGCAGGGTGTGTTTACCAGCAACACCATCCAGGTAAATGGTTCTACAGCCATTTTAAAAGGCGGATTTAAAAACGCTACAACTGTAGATGACATCCTATATGGAGTAAATGATTCTGGCAAACTGTTTACCATTGACCTGACTACCGGCCAATTGACCACCCTTACCACCCTTCCGGTGGGTAGTGGAGCCTGTGCCATCGATAACCTGAATAATAAGCTATACTATGTAGGTAAATTGCCCCCTTACCGCCTTTATAAATACGATCTTGCCACGCAAACAAATCAGACTGTTGCGAGTTTGAATATGAAGGTTGAGCGGTTTGATTACAACCCAAATGATGGCTTACTGTATTCGTGTTACGGAGAACGGCTGTATACAATTGACCCTGCCAATGGAACCGTGCTTACCCAAAAGGAAATTGAAGACTTGGAAGGATCTGAGTTTGGTGATATTGCTATTTCACCAGAAAAAAAATGGTATCTGGCAACGTATAAAGGGGTGTATTGGCTTGAATTTAAAACAAATAAGATATATGCCCATAAAATCACCCAGGGCAACCTACCCTTTAAACCTACGGGCATGACCATTACTACCAATGGCGAAATGTGGATTTCTAACCACAATGCGAATAGTAAACTGGTAAAGATGAACAAAGCAAATGGCAGCTGGGAATACAAATTCAATGCCTATAATCAAAAAATTGACGACCTATCAACCCGAACGGCCCCATCAGCCCCGGTACTAGTAGATGGCGATGGCGATGGCATAGAAGACCTGTATGATGAATACCCCAACGATGCATCACGAGCTTACAATACTTATACCCCCAGCGCATTAAGCGACGCCACACTGGCTTTTGAAGACAATTGGCCTAAACAGGGCGACTATGATTTTAACGACTTAGTAGTTAAATACCGGTTTAAAACAGTAATGAATGCCAACGACAAAGTTGTGGAGTTGATTGGAAAGTTTACGGCTGCGCATGTCGGTGGTGTTTACCAGAATGGCTTCGGATTCCAATTGCCGCTCAACGAAAGCCAAGTAACATCCGTTACCGGATCCACCATTACACAGGGTTTGGTCACTCTTAATGCAAAAGGGCTTGAATCTGGACAAAACAAAGCCACGGTTATTGTTTTTGATAACGCCAAAGACAATCTTTATCTTGAGCGGACCATTACCATTGCCTTACAAACCCCGATGGATGCAGCGGCATTAGGTACACCTCCATTTAATGCGTTTATTTTTGTTAATAAGGATAGGGGCCGCGAGGTTCATCAAATCAACCAAACACCTACAAATAAAATGAATTCAGCCCTATTTAACACACAAGATGACAAAAGCAACTCATCGCAGGGTAAGTTCTACCAAACCACAAATAAATTGCCATGGGTAATTAACTTCCTGGAAACGTTTGACTTTCCTAAAGAAATGAAGCCAATAAACCAAGCATATACAAAGTTTAACACATGGGCTGAGTCAGGTGGATCCAATTACAACGATTGGTATAAAGATAAACCCGGCTACCGCAATGCTACCTATTTGAGTGTAGAAAGCAAATAATTGGCACCAAATCGTTCAGAGTCTTAAGTTGAAAATCACATTTTTACTTGAGGCTTTGTTTAGCTTCGTCTTTTCGGTTTTTTATCTTATTTTGCACACATTTAACAAATAGATGTTATGTGTTTGCATGTAATATAATTTGCATTTTGGTGCGCTATTCCAAATTACCGGATATGCATATATATTCAAGTATTTGCATTGTTTTTAACATTAATGGGCTCTGTAATATGCAAATTTGGGATTACCGGAATAGGCGGTTTGAGTCCGGAATGTAAGCCAAGCCAAAGCCACAAACAAAAACATAGTTTGAAGGATTCGTAAATTGTTGGAAGTGGGCATGCATTTTTTCGTAATTTTGCCTGTAGATGGGAAGGTTGGTCATAGCAAGGCTTTTGCTACGTTTCAGGCTGCTTCCAATTGTGTTTGAATAAATACCAAACTTTCAGGACCTATTAGAAACCGGCCTTACTCAAATTAACCACACACGGTGCAATCAGCTCATACATCTGTTGTTATCAACCGCCTGAAAGGGATAGTGTTTTTTTTGGTCTTCACGATTTTGGTTTGTCAGGTTTTTGACCTACATTCACAGTCATTGGATCATGCGCCTGTTGATTTGGGTAATAGAACCAGCCATAGCGATTCGTTGTTTAGCCAAATGGCCTATCATTATAATCAGCGTTTTTTTTATGAGCCTATATGGTTCAGCGAATTTAAGGGCTCATTAAATCCAAAATTAACATTAACACAGAATTTGGCCGAAATATGCCGACTAACCGGATTAGCTTACATCCGGATTGATAGCACTAACATCGTTTTTATACCCTCCACTGCCGAAATCCCTAAGAACAATTTACCTGAAATGGATGGACTAAGGGTGGTTGGCAATAAAGCAGAATATGGCCGGCACAGCAAAGCGAGAATTACGGGCCAAGTTATTGACGGCACTAGCACTTTGCCGCTTCCCGGCGTTACTATTGTGGATGATAAAACAGGGAAAAGTTTTGTAACCGATGTTCATGGTGCTTTTGAGATGCAAATTCCGGTGGGCAAGCATTGTTTTACATTTCGTTTGTTCGGCTATAAGACTTTAACTGAATGCTTTGAATTAGTAAGTGATGGGGCCATAAACGTAGAGTTGTTCTACAAATCGTTTGAGCTTAAAGAAGCCGTAATTACCGGAACAAGGAGCGATAGTTACGTTACGGCAACCCGTACAGGGTTTTTTAAGCTTGATGCAAAGTCTGTTAAGCAATTCCCAGGTTTTATGGGAGAGCATGATTTAATTAAAAATATTACATTATTGCCTGGCATTCAGTCGTCAGGAGAATTTGGGAGTGGATTCTATGTGCATGGAGGCGGTGCCGATCAAAACCTATTCCTGCTCGATGGAATCCCTATGTATAGCACTTCGCATTTATTTGGGCTTATCTCAGCATTAAATACCGATGTTGTTACAGGTGTATCCATCTATAAATCAGGAATTCCTGCAAGATTTGGTGAACGGATATCATCGGTAACCGATATTAGTACGGGAGCCGAAAACCCAGATAAATTCATGGTAAAAGGAGGAATAGGTTTAATTAACAGCAGACTGAAATTGGAGTCTCCTTTTGGCCACAGCAAAGGAAATATTGTGTTGTCTGTGCGGGGTTCCTATTCGGATTGGATGCTGCGGAGCCTACCCGATATTGATTTAAAGAACAGTAATGCCGGGTTTTATGATGTAAATGGGCAGGCAAATTATGTACTCAATGCTCGGAACACCCTCTCTATATCAACTTGCTACAGCCACGATAACTTTTCGTTTAGTTCAAATACCAATTACACCTATAGCAATTTGGTTTCATCGTTAAAATGGACTTTGTTGCTAAATAAAAAGTTGCTTTCTACTTTAACCACCGGATTAAGCAATTATCAGCTTACGTACAAATACAATGATTCCTTAAAGCTACTTTCGGCTAATAAAGTTGATTTTGGATTGGATTATAAAGCGTTAAAATGGAAGTTAACTTGGTTACCAGGTTCAGGTCACAACATCGAATCGGGAATTGATGCAATTCTATATAATAATCAGCCGGGTATCTTAACGCCCTTAAGCGATGAATCGATTATTGAAAAAGTGGTACTAGACCTCGAAAAAGGTGTTGAAACCTCGGCATATTTAGCTGATAATTGGGATATTAACCCGTTATTAAGTATCGAGGCTGGTATCAGGCTTGCGTGTTATACAGCTTTTGGCCCAGCAAACATCTTTGTATTTGAACCGGGCTTACCTCGAACGATGGGAAATCTTATTGATACACTCAAGTATAATGATAATGAAGCTATTAAGACCTTTATATTGCCCGAGCCTCGTTTTTCGATGCGGTATATTCTAACCGAAAACAGCTCAATTAAGTTGGGTTTTCAGCACATGAATCAATTTATAAATTTGGTATCAAACACCGCTATTGCCTCACCAACGGATGCTTGGAAACTGAGCAGCACCAATTTTGAGCCTGTTTCGGCTACACAGCTTTCGTTGGGCTATTACTTAAACTTGCACAACAACATGTTTGAGACTTCAATGGAGTGTTTCTTTAAAAAACAAGCCAATGCCATTGAGTATAAAAATGGTGCTCAGCTACTTCTGAATCCCCATCTTGAAACTGACCTTATTCCTGCCGAAGGGCGAAGCTATGGAATTGAGCTTTATATGAAGAAAAGTGCGGGAAGGCTCACGGGTTGGGTTAGCTACACATGGTCGCGTTCGCAACGCCGTACTTCGGGCACCACCGATGACGAAAAAATAAACGGCAATAATTGGTTTGCTGCAAACTTTGATACGCCACACAGCCTGACTATTACAGCAAACTATAAATTATCAGCTCGATGGGCATTCTCATCAGTATTCTCTTTCAATTCGGGCAGGCCTCTTACCTTGCCAGAACAAAAATATGAAGTAAATGGCACCCAGGTTATCGTTTATTCTGAGCGCAACAAGTACCGTCTCCCTGATTACCACCGCCTTGATGTTTCGCTTACACTATTCCCAAGTTTACGGTTAAGCAAAAAATTACGTGGAAGTTGGACTCTTTCAATCTTAAACCTTTATGGCCGTAAAAATGCCTATTCGGTATATTATGCCAAAGACGATGATCGAGTTCCGGGGGCTCGTAGCACCTATCATCTATATAAAATGTATATCTTGGGACAACCCATTCCCACGCTTACTTATAGCTTTGCCCTATGATTTTACAATTCAACTATTTACCTCGCTGGCCCCTGATGCTGTTTTTGGCAGTTTTACTGGTATATGCTTGCAAAGAAACTTACGATCCTGAAATTGAAACGCAAGCACCCTTTATTGTGGTTGATGCTTTAATAACGAACGAGCCTGGCCCTTACGAAGTAAAACTGAACCTTTCGGTAGCCTATAATGCTACGCAATCGTATCCAGCCATAACCAATGCCACTGTTTATGTGATTGACCAAAACAACCATATTTATTACTTTAGGGAAGACCGCCCTGGATATTATTATTCTGCTAAAGCCGATTTCAAGGGAGAGCCCGGCAGCACTTACACCCTGCATATCTTGACTGTAAATGGCCAAACCATTGTTTCTAAGCCTCAAACCATGCCTATGGATGTTCGTATCGACAGTGTTTATGGTGTAATTGATGAAAAGGAATATATCTATACATCGGGGGGTGTATATTCAGTGAAGAAAGCTAAAGGAGTTCAAGCGTTTGCCGATTTTAGTACAAACACACTAGCTGAGGCTAGAATTCGGTTTAGCGCAACTTTGGTGGTAGGATATACCATGATTGATAAAAGTACCCAACCTTATCCGAGCATTGTTTATGCTTGGCGAAAGGAGAACCCACTAAAATCATTCAACCTTACACCTGAAGGAACTTTTGTGAATCAACAACAAATTAAGCAATATGATATTTGTTTCTTCCCGGTAAGGGAGTCGTTTTATCAATTAGCTGATACCGAAACTATTACTAATTGGTTTCTGCAAGTAAAGCCTTATGTGCTCACCCAAGATGCCAGCAGGTTTTATAAAGCGCTTAACGATCAGCTTGCAGCCAACAACCAGCTATTTGATCCGATAGCGGCGCAAGTACAAGGCAACCTAAGTTGCATTAACGAGCCCCAAACGAAGGTGTTCGGATTTTTTGAAGTTTCGGCCTGCTCCAAAAAGTCATTTTGGGTAAAACCCTTACTAGGCGACAATTTAGCTGTTTTTGCTTCGGCTGTTGATGTTGATAGCATCCCCGATCATGGCAAGAGTATTCAAGAACCCCCGTACTTTTGGCGGTTTTAGACAAATACGTATGGCTGAACTAAAGACACATATAAGTTTTTTGCTTTTGGGCTTTTTTATAAGCTTCATGCCTTGCTCATTAAAGGCCGACGAACGCATTCATGTACATACCGATCGAAACCTCTATATTTCAGGTGAAACCATGTTCTTTTCTTTGTATCTCTATGCACAAGACTCAACACAAGCCAGTCTTTCAACGGTAGCCTATTTGATTTGTAGGGATGCAAAAGAGAATTCCGTAGGTACTTTAACAATGCAAGTTGATGAAGGGATTTTTTATGGCAGTCTTTATCTTAACGATACGCTACCAACGGGTAATTATTTACTTACGGTGTTTACCAATTCCACCAAAAATTCAGGACTTTCAGCCTGTTTCGATAAATGGTTCACGGTAGTAAACCGTTTCGATAAACTCAATGGGCTGCTATATTTGCCTGTTAATGAGACGAAAACACCATTAAGCCCAGAGATTAGTGTTTCAGCAGATAGCTCGCACTATAGCCCAAATGACAGCATTTACGTAACCATAAGCCCGTCAGAAGCTTTCGCAGGTAAACGCCTTGTGTTATCGTTGGCTATTAAGTTACATCAACCGTTATTAGCAAGCGATTCAGCCAAGTTATTGGTACAGAATGGCACCAAAGAATTGCCAATTCAAAAAAGGTTTATTCCAGAAACCAGCGGAAATGTGCTAAGCGGAAAAGTCGTAAATAAGTCCACAGGCAGTGGCATTCCTGATTGCTGTGTACTGCTGTCAGCTATTGACAGTCTTGTAAACCTAAAATATTGTTTTACGGATAATGAAGGGAATTTCAGTTTTTTGTTGCCCGGATATTATCAACAGAAAACCCTTACGTTGCGTATCCACCAAAAGATTTGCGACCCTAGCTGGCAGCTAATGGTTGACGACCCGTTTATGCATGTAACCATGTCGGCCCCTCGGCTACAAATGGCTTCTGGAGAACAAATGCAATTTGTGCGTTTGTGCCGCGATTTGGCTCATATTCACAAGATTTATGGTACAGGCGATGCGATTGAACGTATGCAATTAAAAACAGCTAAATCCGTTTGCCCATTGCTGTATTCAAAAGCTGATTATGCCATTCGACCAGCGCAATACCAAGCCTTTCCCGATTTTATCGAAATAGCACGCAATCTTTTGCCAAGCATTCGAACACGAAGCCAGCAGGGCAAACTAATTATAGAGAATACGACCTCAATTGCCAAAGGCCTTAAACAAACCCAACCCGATATTTTTTTGAATGGGATTTATACACAAAATCCTGAACAAATAATAGGCCTCGGTTCTGAGCAAATTGACCATATTGAAGTAACCGACCGTCAATTGATTTGCGGCAAGTTGTTGTTTAATAGCACCTTGGCGGTTTTTACGAAGGAAGCAGTTGAAACTTCTACTTATTTTCCAAATGTACTTATTATCAATACCGCTAATGAATTTATCATGCCAAGTGTTTTAAAATCTGCTTCGGTAGCATTACCCGGCCTGCTTCCCAATTTTAGGAACCTATTAGCTTGGCAGGCGGGTGTTAGTTTACCCAAGGGCGATGTATTCAGGTTTGGTTTGCTAGCCTCACAACTGTCGGGTGTATATGAAATTAAAGTTGAAGGAATAGCAGATGGCGAGCGACTGGTTCAGGCGTCATCATTCATTATTGTAAAACAGCAGGGGAAAAGGAAACCATGAAAGCGGTAGTTGCAACTATAATCATCCATTTTAGCCTTATTTGGCAGTGTTTTGCCCAAACCTTGCCCGAACCAGTAGTTTGTGGAAGCAGTTACGAAATGCCTAAAGGGTATATCGGGAATCAATATTATATAAATAGTTGGCTTAATGGAGCTGTTTATACGAATACCGGTGAAGTAGTTTCCAATTTACGATTAAGGTATAATATGTTCCTTGATGAACTAATTTGGCACAATTGTGATACTTGTTTCGAGGTAATGGTTGATAAAGGACTTGTGCGTTCTTTTGTTTTAAAACCTGAAGGAAAGCCCGAATTTGTTTTTGTTAAGATACGGGTTAAGCCCGACTTGCTTAGCGATTCTACCGAAGTGTTTGTTCAACAATTATATGCAGGCTTACTAAAATGCTATGCTTTACGTAAAGCTGTTATCAGGGGATATACCTTAATGGGCAGTGGTGGAAGCGGATATATACTCGAAAACCTAGAACAACAACCACGCTATATACTGGTTTTGGGTAAAAATCAGCAACTTTCGTTTAGTCGAATAAGTAAGCGCAAACTATTAAAAGCCTTGCCTACCGATTTGCAACAACTTGCTTCACAGATTATTGTTGAAAAAAATATCCGGATACATGACGAATTATCGCTTGTGCAATTTGTTAAGCTTTTAGAAGAAGTTCTGTCAAAACCACATTCGTGATAGGCCAAAAATATTCACCTACTACGGATATGTTTTCGGAATTGCATGTAGGTAAGCGGTCGAGCTAACGAAGCATCCAGCATGTGTTTTGATTATGCAATTAGCCTATAAGTGCAATATAAAGGTTGTACCTTTATTAGGCATACTGCTTACGCTAAGGGTCCCCCCAAGCCTATGAGCCAGATCTTTGCAAATAATCAAACCCAGACCGGTAGAAGGTTCGCCTTCGGTGCCTTTTCTATTTGCTTGTCCATCAAGTTTAAATAGGTTTTCAAGCATTTCTGTAGTCATTCCAATGCCATTATCGGCTATTGAAATTTGCACCTTATTATCGGCTGTTTTAGATGCCGAGAGCATAATTTGACCATTTATGGGCGTAAACTTAATGGCGTTTGATAACAAATTACGGATAATGGTTTTCAGGATGTTCTCGTCCGAAACGAGGTCAATAGATTGCTCGAAGTTTTGTGTAATGTGAAGTTTCTTCTTTTGGGCTGTATCAACCAGCATGTCAACTGTTTCAGCAATTAATTTCGACAAATTCAATGGTATAGGATAAGCCCTTATCAAACCTTGTTGTAGGCGCGACCATTCGAGCAGATTCTCGAGTAAGTGGAAGAGGTTTTCGGCTGAATTGCGCATATTGAAGGCAATTTTTTGAAGCTCTGACAAGGTGAAATTATCAATTTCTTCGGCCATAATTTGGGTAAGGCCCAGAAAACTATTGAATGGGCTTCGCAAATCATGGGCAATAATAGAAAAGAACTTGTCTTTTTCCGAATTTAGTTTTAAAAGCTCTTGATTGCTGATTCTAAGTTCTTCTTCAGCATTTTTGCGATCTGTAATGTCTTGTCCTTGCGCTATGGTAGCTAACGGGGTTTTGTTATCGGTGTCGAACAATGTGGCAGAATTCCATAAAACTGTTCGTATTTCACCACTCACGTTTAAAACTGATATTTCAACCGATTCCCATCGCTCGCCCGATAAGGTCTTGCGAATTAATGCCATAGAACTTTCTTCCAGTCCTTTGGGGAACAGCAGTTCGATTGATTTGCCAACCACATCATTTTCAATTAAGCCAGTAAGATGTTCGAAGGCATGATTAAAACGCGTGATTTTAAAATTGGGATCCCATACAATGATAGGTGCATTGGCGTAATTGAGGAGGTTTTGAAGAAAGGAATTGGTTCGATAGAGTTCGAGTTCTTTCTTTTTTCGTTCGGTTATGTCCGTAAAAGTTACCACGGCCCCCTTGATTTCGTCGTTTATGATGATGGGGAATGAGGAGTATTCAACGCTAAAAGGGCTTTTGTTACGCTTCCAGAAAACTTCATGTTGAACCTTAGACCCAATTCCGGTGGTAAATGCCTTAAAAATTGGGCAATCAGCAGTAGCATAACTCGAACCATTTTCATGTGCATAATGAATAAGATTATGCATATTCTGCCCGATACATTCCTTATATGTATAACCAAGTTGTTGTAAGGCCGAGTTGTTGATGAACGTGCAAAAGCCTTGTAAATCAATTCCATAAATTCCTTGGTCAGTAGCTTGTAGCAGATGATTGATTAGGTTGTTACGTTCAGCTAATTCTAGCTCATATTTTTTTCGTTCGGTAATATCCCTCGAAACGCCCAGAACTTCGGTTTTTCCAGTATTTTCGTTTACAAAAAAGCTTGTTACAACCTCTGTCCAAACCATACTTCCGTCTTTGCAGGGTTGGGGTAATTCATTGTATTCGTATATTGGGTTTTGCTTATCGGAAGCCAGAAATAGTTCAAAGTTTTGGTTAATTTGTTCTCGGATTGGTTTTTCGGCCTCTGCTGGTAACGCATCAAAAAACCTCGCTTCCATTACCTCTTCGGCAGTAAATCCGCGAAGTTTATAAACCGAAGGACTAACGTAACTGAATTTCAGGTCATCAACTCCCATTGTCCACACTACATCCTTCATGTTTTCAGTAAGCATCCGGTATTTCAACTCGCTTTCATGTAAGGTTTTAAATGCTTTTTTGCGTTCACTAATATCGCGCCACGTTATAAACAAGGCTGGCGTGTTATCCAATGTAATCGAAGCCACAGAAATCTCAACATCAAAATCGGAACCATCGCTGCGTAGATGTTTCCATTCGAAAGTATTACCGCCTTGTTCAAAACCTAAGTCAACCATTTGTTTAGCTGCAATGGAAGATTTAATTCCTGAGGGTTGATATTCAGGAGACAGTTCTTCGGGACGCTTGCCAATAACAAAGTTGCGGCTGGCTTTTAGCATTTTGCATGTAGCTTGGTTGCAGTCGCTAAATAAGCCATTCGTTATTATGAGGTAGGCATCGGGCGAGTTGTCAAAAAGTGCTTGGTACCGCTCTTTGCTCTCTTTAAGCGATTTTTCGATAAGGTATTTTTCCGTTACATCGTTAAATGTTATTGAAACGCCAACACCTTCAATGGGTAGGGGAGCCGCAGCCACATTAAGCCAAGATACTTGGTTGTTTTCTTTCACAATTCCCATTTCTACACCCGAAACAAGCTTTTTCTCGGTTAATGCCCTTACACTTGCATACTCATCAGCTAGCATTAGGGTTCCGTCAGGGTGTATTATTTTCCATTCTTCCCCATTAATTTTTCTTTTTTCTTGCTCCTCCCTCGAAAGCCCTAAAAGATGTTCAGCCAATTTATTCGCTTCTATTATTTGTCCTTTTTCATCTGAAATACATATGCCTACAGGTGCGGTGTCAAATATCACTTTTTGCTTTAATAGGCTTTCATTCAAGGCTTTATCTGAATCATTTTTTTGAGCAATTATTTTCTCTTTTTCAAGTAATTGTTGTTTGAGTAAAAGGTTGTTATAGGCTTTATCTGACAAGGTTTTGGTAAAAGTATAGAGTAGTTGGCTAATTTTTTCGAATTGCTGTTGTTTCATTATGGGTACTTCACGCAATGCTACCAAAAACTCATGCTGGTCTATACCAAGTGAATCGGCATAGGCCAAGAGGGTGCTTTCATCTGTATCTTCATTTTTTATTTGGCCAATGAGCCAGTTGCCCAAATGTTTATCGCCAACCATTATACTTGCTCCCGCATCCCATAATCCGCCACTTAAGCATAACTGAACTGTTGGGCCGTTAGGATTTTGATGCCCAATTAGTTGATCAGAATGTATGCAGTTTTTTTTGCCTTGTTCGGTGTTCCGTATCATTTTGCATAAATTGCAGAACCTGCTTGGTTGGGTAACCGGTGTGCCATCGGGTAAGGTAATGAGTGAAGCAACTTCGGTAGCACCAGCAAATAAGTCTTGCAACTCTTGAAGTTCTTTTACGGTAAATAAATCCAGTAGTCTAACGGATTCTATAGCTGAATTTTCAGGGTCTAAGGGATTGTTTGCATCGGACTTCGGCATAAATCGAATTTTAGGTTAGCAATTGAATGTTGGAAAGACAATGGTTTGGGTTAGGCATTCATTTACAAAAATAAGCAAAAACAAAGCTCCCTGCACAACAAATCTTTAGTTAGCAAAGCCCAGATGTAAACATAAATGGTTAGTAGCACTCATCAAAAAGTCTTTTTAACCTAGTTTGTTCCTAAGCTGTGGAGTTCGTTCTGCGTCCTTTACTTTGTGTATTTATAGCATTTGATGCTGGGTATCAAATTATAAACTTAAGGGTTCAGCAAATAGAGATTAGTTAACGAGATATTGAGATTTGCACGAGCCCCTCTGGTGAGTTTGAGGTTATTGTGTTTGATGAGTGTTGGGTACGTAGCAAAACTAAAGTTAATCTGTGGGCAGTAAAATTCTACTAAAACGTTAAACATGAACAATATATAGCAAGCATTAGAAACATGCTTTTGCAATTTGATAGATATTGTCAGACCGGCCCATGGTATAAAAATGAATCACCGGCACTTGGGCTGCAATAAGTTCTTTTGATTGAGTTATCGCCCATTCAATCCCCACTTGCCTTACTTCAGCATTTGACTTGCATTTTTCTATTTCGAGTTGTAAGGCCTCCGGTATATCGATATTGAAAACTTTTGGTAAAGTTTGCAGATGCGAAAGCAGGGACACTGGTTTTAGGCCAGGTATAATGGGCACGGTTATGCCCAAATCGCGGCATTGCCTTACAAAGTCGAAGTAATTCGAATTATCGAAAAACAATTGGGTTACAATGTATTGTGCACCAGCATCAATTTTTTGCTTTAAGTAGTTTAAATCCGATCGTTTATTCGGGGCTTCCGAATGTTTTTCGGGGTAACCCGCTACGCCAATACAAAAATCGGTTGGCGTTGAGTTTTGGAGCTCGGTGTCAAGGTATTTCCCTTGGTTTAAATCCATTACTTGCTTTACCAAATCAACGGCGTGGGCATGGCCATCAGGTTCGGGAATAAACTCTTTTTGCGATTTTTCGGGATCGCCACGTACAACCAACACATTTTGCACTCCTAAAAAGTGGAGGTCGATCAGCGCATTTTCCGTTTCTTCTTTTGTAAAACCACCACAGATTATGTGTGGTACCACCGATACTTTGCAGTTGTATTGCAAAGCAGCGGCAATACCCACAGTTCCAGGACGTTTACGAACAACCTTTTTTTCAAGAAGTCCGGCACCTCTTTTTCTGTAAACTACCTCTTCTTGATGGTAGGTAACATTAATATACGGTGGATTAAATTCAAAAAGGGGCTCTATATTTTTTTGTATTTCTTCAAATGTTCCACCTTTTAAGGGAGGTAAAATTTCGAATGAAAACAAGGTTTTATCGGCTCTGTTTATAATATCGGTTACTTTCATGGTAGTAGGATATTGTTGAATTGACTTTGTGTTTTTAATGAAAACGTTGTCTTTAATTAATAATTAAGGTTCATGTTCAGCCATTTTTCAACTTGTTGAACAGAGGTATTCCTTCGTTGGGCATACCCTTGGATTTGGTCAGGACCAAGCTTACCCAGGTTAAAGTATTGCGATTTGGGGTGGGCAAAATAAAATCCTGATACAGCGGCTGCTGGATACATAGCAAAATTTTCGGTTAGCTGAATTTGAGCGTTTTCTTCGGCTTTTAAGAGATCAAAAAGCAGTCGTTTTTCGCTATGATCAGGGCAGGCGGGATAACCCGGCGCTGGTCTAATTCCTTGATAGTCTTCTTTTAATAGGGCTTCTGTTGTTAAATTTTCGAAGCTAGCATATCCCCAAGCATCGGTGCGTATCGTGTGGTGAAGCTTTTCAGCCAAGGCTTCGGCTAATCTATCTGCCAAAATTTTAAGCATAATGGCATTGTAATCGTCGTGTTCCGATTCGTATTTTTTAATCCATGGCTCAATTCCAAGGCCAGCCGTTACGGCAAAACCACCGAGGTAATCCTTAATATGTAATTGTGCAGGTGCAATAAAGTCAGCAAGCGAAAGATTAGGTATCCCTGTTTCCTTTTCTTCTTGGTTTCGCAAAAAATGAAAAGTAGCCAAGGGCAGCGTATGCTCATCGTCCTGAAAAACCGTAACATCTTCTAAGTTTGAAACTGCCGGCAAAATAAAATATACCGCATTGGCTGTTAGCATATTATTCTCAATTATTTTTTTAAGCATGGCTTGGGCATCTGCAAAAAGCTTGGTAGCTTCTTCACCTTTAATAGGGTCGTTAAAGATTGCTGGGTAGCGTCCATTTATCCTCCAGGCATGAAAGAAAAAGGTCCAGTCAATATACGGGATAATTGTTTCGATAGGTAGTTGGTTTTGGGTGAATATCCCTAATTTGTTAGGTTTGGTAATGGAGGTTTCATTAAACTCAAGGCTGGGTTTGTTAAGCCTTGCTTGCATCAGTGTGATATACTTAGTAGCATTGGTTTGATTTGCATGTTTTTGGCGAAGCTGTTCGTATTTTTGGTTTAATTGGGCACAATATGGCTGTTGATGGCTGGATGACAACAAATTAGCCACCACGCCAACGGCTAAACTGGCATCCTTTACATGAACAACCGTGTTTTTTGTTGATGGGGCTATTTTAACCGCGGTGTGAATTTCGGATGTGGTAGCTCCGCCAATCATTAGCGGAAGTTTCAACCCAATTCGTTCCATCTCGGCTGCCACATGCACCATTTCTTCGAGCGAGGGTGTAATAAGGCCACTTAGCCCGATAATGTCGGCCTTTTCATCTTGAGCTCGTTGTAATATTTTTTCTGCCGGCACCATAACACCCATATCCACAACCTGATAGTTATTGCATGAAAGAACCACGGCCACTATGTTTTTGCCAATATCATGCACATCACCTTTTACGGTGGCCAACAGTACTTTACCAGCATGGTTTTGGGTTGTGCCCGAAGCAATTTTCTCAGCTTCAATAAAAGGTTGTAAATAGGCAACCGCACGTTTCATTACCCTTGCACTCTTTACAACTTGCGGAAGAAACATTTTTCCATTGCCAAAGAGTTCACCAACCTTATTCATGCCATCCATTAAGGGTCCTTCGATAATACCCAGCGCTTGAGGATGTTGTGCACGAGCTTCCTCAACATCTGATTCAATAAAGTCAGGGAGGCCTTTAACCAGCGCATGTTTAAGTCGTTCTTGAACCGGAAGTTCGCGCCAAGCATCTATTTTTTCTTCTTTATGATGGCTTCCTTTGTGTTTCTCGGCAAAAGCTATCAGGCGTTCGGTAGCATCTTTGCGCTTATTTAAAACCACATCTTCAACCAACTGTAATAAATCATGCGGAATTTCATCGTAAATTATTAGTTGTCCGGCATTTACAATACCCATATCGAGTCCGGCTTTAATGGCGTGGAATAGAAATACCGAATGAATGGCTTCCCTAACTGTATCATTACCCCTAAACGCAAACGATAAGTTGCTGATTCCGCCACTTACGCGGGCATTTGGGAGGTTTTGTTTGATCCAATGCACTGTCTTAATAAAGTCAACCGCATAATTGTTATGCTCATCCATACCTGTGGCAATGGTTAAGACATTGGGATCGAAAATGATATCGCTTGCAGGAAACCCAACTTCTTCGGTAAGGATGCGATATGCCCGTTGGCAAATTTCTATTCGTCGCGCAAAAGTTGAAGCCTGGCCAAGTTCATCAAAAGCCATTACAACAGTAGCAGCACCGTAATCGCGAATTTTAGCTGCGCGTTCCTTAAAGACTTCTTCTCCTTCCTTTAAACTTATTGAATTTACGATGGCTTTGCCCTGCAAGCATTTTAAGCCTGCCTCTATCACCTGCCATTTCGAGGAGTCAATCATAATGGGAACACGTGCAATATCTGGCTCAGCCATTAAAAGGTTAAGGAACCTGACCATAGCTTTTTCCGAATCCAGCATGGCTTCATCCATGTTAATGTCAATAACCTGGGCTCCGTTGTCAACTTGTTGGCGGGCAATGGCGAGGGCGGCATCAAAGTTTCCTTCTACTATTAATTTCGCAAACTTGCGTGAGCCACTAACATTGGTTCGTTCGCCAATATTTATAAAATTGCTTCCTTCAAAAACCGTAAGAGGTTCTAAACCACTTAGTTTAAGCAGAGTTGATTTTTGTGGAACCAGCCTAATTTTTGAAGTTTTGGCAACTTTGGCAAACTCACGGATATGTTCGGGTGTAGTGCCACAGCAACCGCCGATAATGTTTACGAATTGGTTTTGCACAAAGTCGTTTAAATGATTAGCCATTTGTTCGGGTGTTTCATCGTATTGGCCAAATTGGTTTGGCAGCCCGGCATTAGGATAGGCACTAACCCTAAATGGGGCTTTGCTGGCTAACTCTGCAATGTGCGGTCGCATTTCGGCCGCTCCCAGTGCACAATTAAATCCTATGCTAAGCAGTTCAATATGTGAAAGAGAGTTTAAGAAAGCTTCTGCAGTTTGGCCAGAGAGGGTTCTTCCGCTGGCGTCGGTAATGGTTCCCGAGATCATAATCGGGAATTTGTGAATACTGCCATCAAGTGCAGCAACATTGTCCATTCCCTTTTTTTCAAGCACTTGATTAACTGCATATAATGCAGCCTTGGCGTTTAAAGTGTCAAAAATGGTTTCAATAAGCAATATATCTACCCCTCCATCTAATAGGCCTTCAACTTGGGATGTGTAGGCTGCCACCAAATCATCAAAGCTAACGGCACGGTATCCAGGGTCGTTTACGTCGGGCGACATGCTGGCTGTTTTATTGGTTGGGCCTATGGCTCCTGCCACAAAACGAGGCTTATGGGGCTGGGCGGCTGTAAATTTATCGGCTACACGCCTTGCCAATGATGCAGCAGCAAAATTTATATTATAGGCCTGGTTCTCAAGATGATAATCGGATTGCGAAATGGATGTCGCATTAAAGGTATTGGTCTCTATGATATCGGCCCCAGCCTCAAGGTATTCGGCGTGTATGGCTTCAATTATATCGGGTCGTGTGAGGCAAAGTACATCGTTATTGCCTTTTAGTGGTGATGGATGACTGGCAAATTGAACTCCTCTATAATCCCCTTCAGCTAGCTTATAGGCTTGAATCATAGTTCCCATAGCACCATCCAATACTAATACACGGTGGTTTATTACGTCAAATATTGTGGGTTTCATCTGTTTCGGTTTATTAAAATAATCGTATTGCTCTTGCATATTGCTTTGCGAAAGGAGATTTTATTGCATAGGAGCGTTTTAAAAACCAGTTTCTTATCTCCCCCATGCTGGGTAGGAATTGGCACCTTTTTGGTTAACAATAGGTTGCCAAGGTTTCACAGGGCCTAATCCCTCCACCTTTCGCGATAAGCAATTTCAATGAACTAAGTTGTAACAATTCAACACATTAAATCTTAAAAAGTTTTACATCGGCTAACGAAATAAGCCCTATGCCGGAATTTACAAGCTTATTGCAGGATTAAGTTTACCTCCGGATTTTGCAGCCATACGGCTTTATTAAGCTTTTCTAGTGTAATACTTCCTTTAAGGTAATTGCCTGTTGGCGATGAAAATTGCTCTGTAATTTCTACAAAATCAGCCATATTAACAAAAGTCCAGTTGGCAAATCGTACATAAACTTTCAGGAGGAGGTCTTGGCTTAGCATTAAATCCGGGTTTTGCTTCAACTTTTTATACTCATAATGGTAATTGTAACTTAATGCCGAGATATCAGAAAGTACAGCTGAACCAGTGGGATTGCTGCCAGCACCTTTGCCACCAAAAAATTGCTTTTCAGAAAACACGCTCTCAACCTGAACACCGTTGTATTCGTTTAACACGGTCGAAAACTGGCTCTCGTGACGAATAAACGAAGGGATAACATATGCCACAATTGTGTTGTTGTGTTTCTGGCAGCGTGCCAAAAGCTTGATTGTTAAGCCATGTTGCGCGGCATAATTGCGGTCGAAATCATTGATTCGGGTTATCCCAAACCTAAACACTTCATGTGGGGGAATATGCAAGCCAAAAGCATGTAAAATTATGATGCTTAACTTGTAAGCTGGGTCAACAGCTTCAATGTCGAGGCTAGGGTCCGACTCAGCAAAGCCAAGTTGTTGGGCTTCGGCCAATGCAGATGCAAAGTCAAGGTTTTGGTCGAAAATACGGCTAAGTATATAATTGGTAGATCCATTAAAAATACCTTCAACACTGGTTAAGAGATCATTGTCATAGTATTCCTCCAAATTTCGGATGATTGGGATACTTGCGCAGCATGCGCTTT
>CAZKHA010000029.1:26330-30436 GCA_964552325.1 uncultured Bacteroidales bacterium | reverse complement strand
CCCACACCCGAGCCTGCCTCATAAGCCTGACTGAAATAACACAAAGCGGCCATGCTGGCGGCTCCTACCTGATACACATACCCTACATCAAGATTGGCTAAAACATCGGATGGCGAGTGCACATAGGGCGATTCGTTGGTTTCATAAAACCCCGTTATAACATAGCCCCTTTCTTGAAATGGAACATAGTCGGAGCCATAAGCATAGTTAACAGTAGTTTGTAAGGTAGTATAGAGTTGTACCAAATTTGCCAATGTATCGGTATAGGCCCACGAAGCCTCGTTATTGGTTTGTGGGGGCGACTCGTCACGCTCACAGGTAATGGTATTGTTAACTTGGCCATTTACCCCACCTACCTCATCGATATTGAACACCAATTTTATTTGCATACCCGTTGGCACAACCACATCATCAACATAGTGGCTGCTACCAATAAGGCCTTCCTCTTCGGCGCTAAAGTGTATAAACTTTACCGAATAAGCTGATTCTAAATTAGCCATGATGCGTGCCATTTCCATCACTATGGCTGTACCCGAGCCGTTATCGTTAGTGCCAGGGCCGTTGTGGGTGTCGTAATGGGCATCAACTATCAGGAATTTGTCGGGGTACTTGGTTCCGGGAAGGGTAACCACAACATTGTACAAAGTATGGTTGATGTATTGAAAGCTGTCCCTTCGTATATCCGTATATCCCAAACGCTGGTAGTAGGAGCGTATCCAGTTGCCGGTTTGGCTCAAAGCAATGGAACCTGGGGTCTTCTTGCCAAAAGCTTCAAACGCTTGAAGTAGTTTGGTAATTGAGTCTTGGTTAACCCTGGCAACTTGTGCTTGTATAAAAGGGTCGTTAACCTGGGCTTTCACCAGCTTTCCAGAAAGAATAAGCAAAAATACGAGCAGACAATAGGTTGTAAATCGCATGGAATGATTGTTCGGTAAAAAAGGCTCGCCGGTTGGTGTTCGACGAGCCTTTGAATGGATGTGTTAGTCAAATTTGGGTTTCATGCCTGTGTTAAACATCACAAATGCCCAGTAATCGGCGGCATCTTCAATAATCTTGGCGGTTGGTTTTCCAGCGCCATGGCCTGCTTTTTCTTCAATGCGGATGAGCACAGGTGCATCTCCTGCTTGGTATGCCTGCAAGGTGGCGGCATACTTAAACGAGTGGGCTGGCACTACGCGGTCGTCGTGATCGGCAGTTTTGACCAAAACGGGTGGATAAACCGTTCCCGGCTTAATGGTATGTAAGGGCGAATACGCTAAAAGGTATTTAAACATCTCTTCGCTTTCTTCAGATGTTCCATAGTCGCTGGCCCATGCCCAGCCAATTGTAAACTTATGGTAACGCAGCATATCCATAACGCCAACTTCGGGTATTGCGGCTGCAAACAACTCGGGACGCTGGTTTAGCACGGCGCCAATCAACAGCCCACCATTCGATCCACCGTTGATGGCAAGGTGTTTAGAGGATGTTACTTTTGAATTAATCAGGTATTCGGCTGCAGCAATAAAATCGTCGAACACATTTTGCTTTTGCATCTTGGTTCCGGCTTTGTGCCATTCCTCGCCATACTCGCCGCCACCACGTATATTGGCCAGCACATACACACCGCCATTCTCTAAGAAAGCCAATCGGCTTATGCTGAACGAGGGCGTAAGGCTTACGTTAAAACCACCATAACCGTAGAGCAGGGTTGGATTGTTTCCTTCGTAGGCCAAACCTTTTTTATGTACGATAAACATCGGAACCTTGGTGCCATCTTTGCTGGTATAGAACACTTGGCGGGTTTCGAAGGCATCGGGGTTGAAATCAATCTCGGGCTTACGGAAAACTGTTGAGGTATTGGTTGCAATGTCGTATTTGAAGATTGTGCTGGGATAGGTAAACGAAGTAAACGAATAAAAAGCCTCACTTACCCCCTTTTCGCTGCTAAACCCACCAAGGGTACCAAGACCCGGCAAAGCCAATTCGGCTTCTTGTTTTCCTTCTAGGTCAGAGATATACACGTGGTGGCAAGCATCTTGCATATACTGCGAAACTAGTTGGTTGCCTACAACATATACCCCTTCCAACACTTGTTCTTTTTCTGGAATCACGGTATGCCATGATTCAGGGCTTGGCTGCTTAGGGTCGATAAGCACCAACTTTCTGCGAGGAGACAGGTGATCGGTTATTACATATAGCTTATCCCCTACATTATCAACCAGATTGTATTCGTGTTCAAAGTTTTGGCCAACCTGCACAAAGCCTGCGGTGGGATTTTGCAAATCCTTAATGTGCATGATATTGCCGTATGTAGATTCACTTTCGCTAATAATCAAGAAACGCTCATCTTCGGTAACGCCAGCGCCAAAAGTGCGCAAGGGGTTTTTGGTATCTTCCCATACCAAGGCATCCTTTTCAGGGTTTTCGCCCAACACATGGTAATAAACTTTATGAAATTCGTTTTTGTTCGACAGCTCTTTTCCGGCTTCGGGGGCTGCATAGCGGCTGTAATAAAAACCATTGCCTTTCCACGACATTCCAGAGAATTTTACCCACATAATGTGGTCGGGCAGCAACTTTCCGGTTTCAATTTCCAGTACAAAAATCTCGCTCCAGTCAGAACCTGCATTAGAGGTGGCATAGGCCAAATATTTGCCATCATTCGAAACAGACATCGGACCCAAGGCTACCGTACCATCGGCTGACAATTTATTGGGATCGAGCAAAACTTTGGCTTCACCATCCAAGCCTTTTTGTACATACAGTACGCTTTGGTTTTGCATGCCATCATTTTTAAAGTAGAAATAATTCCCCTTTTTGCTCCAAGGCGTCCCAAACTTGGGATAATCCCAGATTTTAGTGAGGCGAGCTTTAAGCTTGTCCCTGAAAGGAATTTGATTGAGGTACTCTTGGGTGAGGGCGTTTTGTGCCTTTACCCAAGCGGAGGTTTCAGCAGAAGTGTCGTTTTCGAGCCAGCGATAGGGATCGGGCACCTTGGTGCCAAAATAATCATCAATGGTATCCACCTTAGCTGTTTCAGGATACGCATACTTTTTGCCCGAACAGGACCAGAGCAAAGCAATTGTGCTCAGTAACATCATAATTGATAAGAACTTTTTCATGGTTTGTTAAGTGTGTATTTGTTATTCAGGAACAGCAACAACCCTACAAAAGTAAAAAAATAGTAACAGCCTAGGTTTTAAATTCGTAAAATTGCATGATTTTTCAACACCACACAGCCCCGCTGAATGAACTGTTTAACCTCATTTATTTCAACCAACTATGTCAATTAAGCCTAAAAAAATCACCGTCATACAAACCATTTACAAAGACGACTCCTTTGCTACAGAGGCCATTTCAACCGAAAGGACCCTCACCGAGACTGTATATAACGAGGATGGCCAAATACTTGAAGAAAAGCGTTATGCACAAGATGGCTCCATCGAAAACACCCTTATCAACACCTATGAAAACGGGAAATTAGTGATGCAGGAGCATCAGGGAGAATTTGATGAGTTTTCGGAAAAACTTGAGTTTAAGTACGATGATAAAGGCCATTTAAGCAAGCAGCTTAAACATTATGCCGATGGCAGTGTAGACGAAACCATCTTTAGCTACAACACCCAATGGCAGCTTATCGAAAAAAAGACCATCAACGATGAAGGCGAACAAGAAGAACACAGCCGTTACTCCTACGATGGAAGCAAGCTTGCCACTGAAGAAACCTTTGATGCCGAGGGTGAATTGGTTAGCTCACACCACAACACCTATGATGCGGCAGGCAATGTGGTTGAGCAACTAGTGGATGGAATTGAGGGCTATCAAAGAACCGTTCATGTATTCAACAACAACAATCAACGCATTTCAACACATAAGTACAACCAAGATGATGAATGCATCGAAGAAACCCTGATTGAGGAAAGCGAAGACCGCAAGCTGTTAAAAATGCAGGAAACCATTCGCGGAAACCTAAGTTTTTACAACATTGAACTGGATGCTGCAGGCAGGCAGATAAAACAAGAAGAAACCGATAAAGACGGCGATTTAATCAGCAGCATTGAACGCGAATACGACGAAAACGGAAACCTTCTCCTCTCAAAAGCCATGGTGTATAGGCCTGAGTT
>CAZKHA010000029.1:0-26230 GCA_964552325.1 uncultured Bacteroidales bacterium | reverse complement strand
CCATACAACCCTTTTCAGCGGCCTATTGTCTAACCAAAAGCCATTGCATGACGAACGGCTTGTTTTTTTTCAAATAGATATTAACAGTGTTCCGAATTTTGGTGCTTATCTAACAATATTCCATAATTTTGAGCATTTATAGTAAAGTGTGTGAGGCCTTTGAGTACCGATGATGAAAAGAATTGCAGTTTTTAGTTATACCATCATGGCTTTGATATGTTTAGCTTGCTTATTGCCAAGCTGTTCGAATCAAAATGGCGTGTCGCACGAAGTTGATAAGATGCAACCAACCAAGCAGGCAACTTTTCAGATTAAATTGGTTGAATATGACAATGGTTGGGGTTACGACATTTATCTTGAGGAGAAACTAGTAATTCACCAGCCCCATATTCCAGCCATAGCCGGTCGGAAAGGATTTAAAACCAAAGAACAAGCCAATTCAGTGGCAGAATTGGCCGTATTAAAAATTAAAAATGGCATTATGCCACCCACTATTACGCACCATGAGCTCGATAGCCTTGGAATTATCGAAAACTAGTCTTCAAAATATATTGAAACACCCTGATGGCAACTAGATACCAAAACAAAACCTTCGTAACGAAACCCAGTTTTACTATTGCCGTACACTATTAACCATCAGTGAAAATTTTAACGATTGCAGATGAATAAGCCGCTTATTAAAAAACTCTTTCTCACTCAAGCCCTACTGTTACTTTTAGCGTGGGCATCAATCCTTCCAGCGCAGGACACCTGGGTTCAATTGACCGATTTAACAGGATCGTCGCGCAAAGGTGCTGTGGCCGTGAGCATAGGCAACAAAGGTTATATAGGCACTGGATTTAACGGTGTTTACCTTAAGGATTTATGGGAATGGGATAACACCACTGGCGCATGGACCCAAATGAGCGACCTTACAGGCCCAGGCCGAGCTTATGCCGCCGCATTTGCCGTTGGTGGAAAGGCATATGTTGTAACGGGTTATAATGGTGGGTTTTTAGGAGATTCATGGGAGTTTAACCCGATCACAAACAACTGGATTGCCAAATCAGCCTTCCCTGGTGGCCCACGCCAAGGCGCAACAGGATTAGCCATTACCGATCAAGGTATTGTAGCCTTAGGTTTTGATGGGGGCTATAAAAAAGATGTGTATCAATATGACTATGTAACAGACACATGGACCGCAAAAGCCGATTTTATTGGCAGCCCACGTATTTATGCATCCGCATTTGCCATTGCCGGAAAAGGCTACTTTGGAACCGGGTATGATGGGATTTACAAAAAAGACTTTTACGAATACGACTTGGCTACCAACACCTGGAGCCAAAAAACGGACATATCTAACCAACGGGCAGGCGCAATTGCCTTTGCCATTGGAAATAAAGGCTATATTGGTTTGGGCGACGATGGCACCAACCTCAAAAAAGATTTGTTCGAATACGACCCCAACTCAAACTTATGGTCAGTAAAGAGCAACTTGCCAGCACCTCCACGCGAACATGCTGCTTGCTTTGTTATTGGCTCAACAGCCTTTGTAACAACAGGTAGCGATAACGGCGTTACCTATTACAACGACTTTTGGATGTGGCAAAACAATGTGTGTACCCTTAGCATGCTCGCCAATAAGACGGATATCCCATGCAAAGGAGCAACAACAGGAGCGATTGACCTAACGGTTTCTGGAGGACCAGCACCCTACAGCTTTTCATGGAGCAACGGATCTACCACCGAAGACTTGACTGACTTACCAGCAGGCGGATATTTTGTTACTGCACGCGATACCAACAACTGCATGCTCCGAAAGGAAATCCGCATAGGCGAACCTATTTCAGCCATAAAACTTGGGGTGGACACCACCTTGTGGCAAATTGCGAAACGTGCAGGAGGTACAGCCACCGATAAAGGAAAAAAAATATATACCGATGCAGCTGGCAATGTGTATATTGCCGGAACCTTTACCTCATCGGCCACTTTTGTTAGCACCACTTTAACCAGTTTTGGCGGACAAGACATTTTTGTAGCCAAGTACAACAACCTGGGCAACTTACAATGGATAGAACAAATAGGTGGCACATTGGACGAGGAAGTTGGCGGGATTGGTGCCGACTCCTTGGGCAATATTTACGTAACAGGAGCCTTTAGAATCTTGGCGTTCTTCGACTCCCAGATGTTTTCGAGCAACGGGGAGGCTGATTTGTTTTTGGTTAAATACAGCAACTCAGGCACACAGCAATGGGTGCAAACGGGTGGTGGCTTTTTTGATGACCTACCGAATGGCCTTCATACGGATAGGGCCGGAAATTGCTATATAACCGGCTCGTTTCAGGGGCTTGCAAACTTCCAAAACACTCCCATCCTAAGCAATGGAGGCGAAGATGTGTTTATTGCCAAATACGACAACGGCGGAGTAATGAATTGGATAACACAAGCCGGTGGCACCTCACCCGATGTAGGTACGGCTATTGTAAAAGATATTTCCGAAAATATTTATGTAACGGGCACCTTCCAAAATACCGCAACTTTTGGCACCACTAACTTGGTATCAGCAGGTAATACGGATATTTTTGTAGCCAAATACGACCGCTACGGAGCCTTTGTTTCGGCTCAGCGACATGGTGGTGCAGGCGAAGACAGTCCCTACGCTATTAAAACCGACTACGCAGGAAATCTCTGCATTGCAGGCTATTTTACCGGAAACACCAACCTGGGCGGGCAGCCGTTGGTAAGCGATGGCGGCAAAGATATTTTTGTTTTAAAACTCAATAATGGGGGAACGGCCTTATTTGCTACACGTGCCGGTGGAACAGGCGATGACGTAGCCTACGACCTCAGCCTGAACGATGTGGATAACTGGTGGATTGGTGGCTCGTTTAACGGCACGGCCAATTTCAACACCAAATCATTGACAAGCGCGGGAGGAAGCGACATTTTTCTGGCCCGTGTTGATGCCAATGGTGTTTTTAGGATGGCAAGCCGCACTGGCGGAACCGGTAACGATGAAGCACTCGCCATCGCATCCTATGGAATGGGAGATCCGCATTTTACGGGATATTACCATAACAGCTTCCTTATAAGTGGCTTAACCTTAACCAGCGCAGGCTCCAGCGATATGCTCTTTGCCAGGCTGCACGAAACGGTACAAACCAAAGCTCCGGTGGTTACACAGGTAAACTGCGAAGGAAATACCGATGGAGCCATACAACTATACGTAGCCGGAGGAACCCCGCCGTATACATTTGCATGGTCGAATGGGGCTACTACACAAAACCTCACAAACATAGGTGCCGGCACTTACCTTGTTACCATAACCGATGCCAACCTATGCACCAAAGATACCAGCTTTGTACTTGCTCCTCAATATGTTTCGCCCACAGCACCCGTTTCGGCCACCGCCAGCAGGCAATCGTTTTGCGCTGATGACCCCGGGCAAATAACCCTTACAGCCGTTGGCGGATCGGGAGGAATTGCCGGAACCCTAAATTGGTACACCGGTTCATGTGGCGGAACATTAATAGGATCAGGAACTTCCATACCCATCGATTCTCCCGAAGACACCATAACTTATTACGCCCGTTGGGAAAACCCTTGTGGATTATCAGCTTGTATCACCTTATTTGTAGATGTTTTACCCCTGCCTATCCAACCTGTCAACATCACCGCCAACAATACAACCCTTTGCGAAGACGACCCCAACCTACAACTTACCGCTAATGGTGGTGATGGCGAATTGCTGCGCTGGTACACCGGAAGCTGTGGCGGAACGCTTTTGCCACAAAGCGGCACCCCGTTAAGCCTAACGGCTCCAGCCACAACCACCACTTACTATGCACGTTGGGAAGGAACTTGCGGCGTATCACCCTGCGCTGAGATTACCATAAACATCAACCCCCTGCCCGACCCGGTTACTTCCATCACCAGCAATTACAACAATATATGTTACAACTTTGCAGGTAATATCACCCTTACAGCCAGCGGTGGTTCTGGAACCGAGATTAAATGGTCGACCAGTTGCCATGGACCTGTAACTTTCCAAGGAAACCCATACCAATTGGATGCACCCAATACCACCACCAAGTACTTTGCATGGTGGGAAAATTCGTGTGGCCAATCCGAATGCGACAGCATCGAAATTGTGGTGATTGACCCACCAACAGGCCCAACCAGCCTAACGGTTGACCAACCCAGCTTTTGCCAAGGCACAGTTCTTAATATAACTTTAACCGCCACAGGTGGCACCGGCGATTATTACAAATGGTTTACAGGATACTGCGGAAGCTCCAACACCGTTACAACCACTCTGAACCAACTTAATTTACCCGCACCCACCGCAACCACTACTTATGCTGTACGTTTGGAGAATGCTTGCGGTTTTACGGTATGCGCACAAACACAGGTTGTGGTTTACAACAATCCTACCGCTAGTTTTGGTATCTTGAGCGGTTCGTATTGCGAAGACGCCCCATCCGTATTGCTTACCGGAAACCATGCCCCTGCAGGGACTTTCAATACATTAACTGGATTAATTGACAATTCAAACGGAACCGCTACTTTCGACCCCGCAACTGCCGGCCCAGGAGGTCCTTACACTATAACCTACACCTATACCGATGCCAATGGTTGTAGCGATGATCAATCGCAGCAAGTGGTGGTTCGCGCATTGCCTTACATTTCATATTCTGGTCTCAGTACAACGTATTGCTTAAATGCCGGCCCTGATAACGATATTACGGGCAGTAAAGCACCTTACGGTGTTTTCTCCGGTACTGGAATTGTAACAAGCAACAACGGGGTAGCAACTTTTAACCCCAGTGTAGCTGGAATCGGAACACACGACATAACCTACAGTTATACCGATATTTATGGTTGTGCTAACGACACCACCAAACAAACGACCGTAATAACACCCCCAACGGTAACTTTTGCGGGTTTAGCGCCTACCTATTGTTTAAACAGCCTTCCAGTTATGTTGACAGGAAATCATGCACCCGATGGATTCTTTACAGGCAATGGTGCTATCAACATTGGGTTTGGACAAGCTATGTTCGATCCTGCAGTGGCTGGCGTTGGCGGTCCTTATGTTATTACATATTTTTATACAGATGCCAACGGTTGTACCAATTCATACGCTCAAAACGTAACAGTTTATGGACTTCCCGAACCAGAGTTTAGCGGGCTTTTGGGCTCTTATTGCCAAAACTCGCCTTCTTCGTTATTAATTGGAAATTTAGCACCAGGTGGAACTTTTAGTGGGCCAGGGATAACACCCAACCCCAACGGGACAGCCCTTTTTAACCCGACAACTGCCGGTGCCGGCACACACACCATTGTTTACACCGTTGCCAATGCCAATGGCTGTAGCGACTCCATTTCGCACACCACCGAAGTACTTCCTATACCTAACGTAAACTTCACAGGCTTAAACCTCAATTATTGTGCAAATTCACCCGTAGCCTTGCTTACCGGTAACCAAGCACCTTTTGGAAGCTTTACCGGACCGGGTATTTCAAATAGCATTAATGGAACCGCCAATTTCACGGCTTCGGCCGCCGGCGTGGGTGGACCTTACAACATTACTTATTCATATACAGGCTTGAATGGTTGTTCAAACAGCATTATTAAACAAGCCACCGTAAACGCACTGCCTTTGGTAAGCTTTACAGGTTTGCCAGCCGAAATTTGTGTGAATGCCCTTCCTGTGGTTCTTATTGGCAACCATCAGCCCCAAGGCACTTTTGAAGGCGATGGCATCACCCCCGGTGGAAACGGAACGGCCACCTTCGACCCTACAGCTGCAGGCGTAGGAACCCACACTATTATGTACATGTTTACAGATGGAAGTGCTTGTACCGATACCGCTTTCCAAGATGTGATTGTAAATGATTTGCCACAACCTACCATTGTTGATCTATTGCCCGAGTACTGCGTAAATGGCGGCAATGATACCATTACGGGAAGCTTCTATCCATTAGGTTCGTTCTCAGGACCTGGCATTGAGGATTTATTAATTGGCAAAGCCGTTTTCAAGCCTCAGGTGGCTGGTGTTGGTGGCCCTTATGATATTGTTTACACCTACGAAGACTTTAATGGTTGCACCAACGACACTACTTATCAAGTTACCGTAAATGCAGCACCATCGGTTGATTTTTCGCCTTTTTTACCAGAGTATTGTATTGATGCTGACCCCGCTATGTTGGTTGGAAACCACCCTCCAGATGGAAATTTCTTTGGAGCAAACATTACCGACAACGGCGATGGAACCGCCATGTTTGATCCGGCAGCTACCGGACCCGGCACCAAAACCGTAAAATATGTTTATACCGATGCAAACGGCTGTACCAGCGATACTACCAAAACAACGGTGGTTATCCCACTTCCTGTAAAACCCATTACCTTAATGGTTGACAGCAACAATTACTGCGAAAACTCCGTTAACGACCTCACCTTTACAGCTATTGGCGGATCAGGCGATACCTTGAAATGGTTTACAGGCTCCTGTGGAGGCACCTTTGCCGGAGGCGGAACACCCGTAAACATTACAGCCCCTAACGACACCACCGTGTTTTATGCCCGCTGGGAAAACCAATGTGGCGAATCAGAATGCGACTCCCTAACCATCAGCATTATACCCATACCACTACCTCCAACGCAACTGCATTTTGATACCAATAACTTCTGCGCAGGCACCATTAACATTGTAACGCTAACAGCCGATGGAGGCATCGGGCAGCAACTAAAGTGGTACAAATACGCTTGTGGTAGCGTACTGGCTGGCATAGGTCAACCCTTGATTGTAACGGCACCAATGGATACCACCTGGTATTTTGCACGCTGGGAGAACGCTTGCGGCATATCAACTTGCGATTCACTCAGGCTAAATGTTACGCCACAACCCATTGCCCCCACTTATTTAGCGGTTGACACCAATAACTTCTGTACCGGAACCCTTACCAGCATCACTTTTTCTGCTTCAGGAGGATTGGGGGATACGCTCTCGTGGTATGCCTATGGCTGCGGCGATTCGCTGGTAGGCACTGGCAACCCATTAACCATTGAACCACCCGATACCATTACTACGTATTACGCGCGCTACTCGAACAAATGCGATATTACCGAATGCCTCTCACTTACAGTCAACGTTATCCCAACGCCCATGCCACCCGATGAGGTGCTGGTGGATACCAACGATTTTTGTGCCGGCATTGTGGGCATCATCGAACTATCGGCCACTGGCGGCGTGGGCGACAGCCTGAAATGGTATAAAGGAAGCTGCAATGGGGGCATTTTCATCGGCTCCGGAACGCCTCTGCTCACCAATGCACCTGCTGATACTCTTACCTATTATGCGAAATGGACAAATCTTTGCGGAGAATCGGAATGCGACTCCATTATTATTAATGTAAAACCCCAGGCTGCCATCCTCGACTCTATAACCGTTGACAACAATTATTTCTGCGAAAGCTATGCGGGCGTTATCAACTTTACATCTTGGGGCACGTTTGAAACGGGCGATTCGGTGCGTTGGTACGAAGGTGGCTGCGGCACCAACCAAATTGGCGTTGGCATGACCTTGGCCATCGAGGCCCCTGACACAACCACCACCTATTATGCACTTAACTCCAACCAATGCGGGCAATCAGCTTGCGTAAGCCTGCAGGTAGTGGTCAACACACCGCAACCACCTGTTTACTTAACGGCTGACACCACCTTTATTTGCGGCGATTATGTTGACGACATCATTTTTACAGCCCATGGCGGCAATGGTGATATTGTGGGCTGGTATGCCGATTCGTGCGGTGGACCGCAAATAACCACCGGTATCACAGCCAATATTCCCCCACCCGACACTACCACAACCTATTATGCCCGTTGGGAAAATGTTTGCGGAGAATCAGAATGCGATACCATCCGCATCAATGTAATTGAAATACCCTTGCCTCCAGATACCATGGCCGTTGACACCAACCACTTTTGTCCGGGTGCTGTTGATTATATCACGCTTAATGCTATTGGCGGTTATGGCGATACGCTTTCGGGTCTGGGCGAGACAATCCGTTGGTTTAGAAAGAAATGTGGAGGCACCGAAATAGGTACAGGCCCAGAAATCACTATTCCTGCACCTGTTGTAACCACATGGTATTTTGCACGATGGGAAAATGCCTGTGGAGCTTCGGTCTGCGACTCATTCGAAGTGGAAGTACACAGCCCACGTGTGGTTGATTCATTAGAATCAGACACCAACAACTTCTGCCCTGGCCAGGTAACAGCACTTACGCTCACTGCATGGGGTGGATATGGCGATGATTTGATATGGCGGCAGGTAGTTGGAGGCGACACCACGGCTTTGGGCGCTGGAACCCCGCTTAACATCAATGCCCCCGACACCACTACTACCTACATTGTACGTTGGGAAACCTATTGCGGAGAATCTGCTTGGAAAGGCATAACCATTAAGGTAAACGAACCCATCACGCCAGCAGCACTTTTTGCCGATTTTGACACCATCTGCTCCGATTTTGCAGGGCCTCTTACCCTTTGGGGAACCGGAGGCAACGGCGATACCCTGCGATGGTATCAAGATGAATGCAACGGAACAACCTTAATAATAGGCGATACGGTTTCTATTGTACCTCCTCTTGAAACCACCACCTATTTCGCGCGTTGGGAAAATGTATGCGGCAACAGCGACTGTTCCGCGATAACCATTACCGTAATTCCTGCTCCTGTTATAGAAGCCGGTGTAAACGATTCGGTTTGCGAAGGAAGTACGCTCGAATTAATGGCTGCTACTGCCGAAAACTATTCGGCTATTGCCTGGACCACTTCTGGCGTTGGCTCTTTCAATGACTCAACATTATTGAACCCCATTTTTGACCCCGGAAGCCAGGATTTTGAGGTAAACGATACCGTATATCTTAAAATGACCGTGTTTGGCGATGCACCTTGCGGCATATATACAGACAGTTTGCGCGTAGTAATCAATCCTAAACCTGTACTTAGCATCACGCCACCATCGCCTGCCTTGTGCCGCGATTCGGTACTGATGATTGTAGCCTCAGGTGCAGCCGATTACAAATGGATACCCAACGAAGCAGTAGATACTGCACGCGGAGCCGTTATTAACACTTTCCCTCAATTCGATAAAGATTACCAGGTAATTGGCATATCACGATCAGCATGTTTAGACACCCTCGACTTCCACGTTACTGTTAAATCAACACCTTACGTAAACCTGGGTGAAGACCAATATCTGTTTGGCTGCGACCCCGTTCTATTGAATGCAGGCGCTGGCGATGGATCTGAAAATTACGAATGGCAAGATGGAAGCCAAAGCCAGGTTTATACCGTTACCGAAAATGGAACATATTGGGTTAAGGTATTTAATGACGGCTGTGCCGAAATAGATACGGTAAAAGTGCAGCTTTGCGAAGGCTATATCCAAATACCAACCGCTTTCTCGCCCAATGCCGATGGGTTTAATGATGAATTTAAACTGATTACCACCGACTTTGAAGTCGACTTTAACATAAGCATCTACGATCGCAAAGGCCAGAAAGTGTTTGAAACCGATGATATTGACTTTGGTTGGGACGGAACCTATAACGGCGCTCAATGCCCTGCCGATGTGTATGTGTTTATTGCGAAGTATCGCGGAAAGGGCGCAAGCTCACCGGGTGTTCAAAAGGTTGAGACCGGTCAAGTGGTTTTGATAAGATAGCTAACTTAATTAGTGTGTTCGTTTATAGAAAGGGCTTCGAAACGCGAAGCCCTTTTTTATGGCATTACGCTGTTTTTATACCATTTTTAGGTAATAATACTGGATTGTGAAATGCAATATGCCAAATTGCGCAAGCTCCTTTGGCAACACCACTAACTGCTGCATAATACGAATACCCTGCTAATGGTATAAATCGTTCAAGTATAAGCGTCCGCACCGCTCCGAAATGTTTTTTCAACACGCGCCTTTACCGATTTGTATCTTTCGCTATATAAACCCCAAGTTGCAAGCCCAAAATCACGGCAGATCGGCCGTTTATATGTTGAATCGCAAGCAAACCATTATGGAGGTTTAGCTCTGGCTATTTTGATTCACTTACAAACTCGCCAATCAAATAGATACTCGCTGATAATGGCGAAGAACTAAGCCTATTATCCTACGAGCAAACCAAAATTTGGATCTCTTTTAGGATATTTGCAATACTTTTCACCTTTTAGCTTGTTGTTTGTTGAGTAACCTATAATACGAACCCTCTTGATACGAATTGAAGAAATTAGCCTAGGGCCTGACGATGATAGGAGCAATCTTCCTAAAGCCTTGATGAGAATCCTTAACATAGAATCGAAAGATTTGATTTATTGGGAAATACAGAATCGAGCTATTGATTCACGAAGGAAAAACAGTGTTCAGGTTGTTTATTCCCTTGATGTTAAGGTTGACAATGAGGAGGACCTGCTTACCCATTTGGCAGCAACTAGCCAGCATGATGAAAAATTAGCCGAATTGATTGTGCGCCATAGGGTTCGTAAAGTAGTTCCCTTTGTATATCCAATTGAACATTTTGAACGAACAACGGGCATGCTTCGGCCAATAGTGGTTGGAACAGGGCCATGTGGACTTTTTGCCGCACTATTACTAGCAAGATCAGGACTTTGCCCTATTGTGCTTGAACGTGGCAAAAAAGTGGAAGAGCGTGTGGCGGATGTGAATCGTTTTTTTACTTCCGGAAAGCTTGATTCTGCTTCCAACGTGCAATTTGGAGAGGGTGGTGCAGGAACTTTTTCGGATGGGAAGCTCTATACACTTGTGAATGACCCCCGTTCGCGTTTTGTATTTGAAGAATTAGTAAAGGCTGGGGCACCACCCGAAATACTTTATGATGCAAAACCACATATTGGCACCGACAAGCTACGCGGGGTTGTCAGCAATATCCGTAAAACCATTCTTAGCTTAGGCGGAGAGTTTCGCTTTGGAACTGCCCTAACGGATGTACGAATTAAGGATTCAGGAATCAAATCAGCCTTGCTTTCAAATGGTGATGAAGTGCCCGTCTCGCATTTGGTATTGGCCATAGGCCATTCAGCCCGCGATACGTTTGAGATGTTGTTTCACAAAGGTTTAAATCTCGAGCAAAAAGCCTTGGCTATGGGCGTTCGTATCGAACATCACCGTGAAGCAATAGATAAATGGCAATATGGCAAACAAGCTGGATTACCTTCGTTAGGCGCTGCCAAGTATAAAATGGCTGTGCATCTGCCGGGTGGCAGAACCGCTTACACCTTTTGCATGTGCCCAGGTGGGTTTGTGGTAGCCGCAGCTTCTGAGCCTCATATGCTGGTAACCAATGGAATGAGTGAATACGACCAAGGCAATTTCAACTCTAATGCTGCCTTGCTGGTTAATGTAACGCCACGTGATTTCGGCAACCCGCACCCACTTGCTGGCATAGCTTTCCAACGACTTTGGGAAAAGAAAGCCTACAGTTTGGGAGGAGGTGGATATATTGCTCCAGCACAGCTTGTGGGCGATTTTATGGCCAATAAACGATCCGAAAAACTGCTCTCGGTAAAGCCTACCTACAAGCCCGGCGTAAAGCCTGCTCATTTAGCACAGTGCCTTCCTCCCTTTATTTACAAGAACCTACAGGACGCTATGCCTTTTTTTGATCAAAAAATAAACGGATTCGCTCATCCTGAAGCCTTGCTTACAGCCATTGAATCAAGAAGTTCAAGCCCTATTCGCATAAAGCGCGACGACAGCTTTCAATCGAATATTACAGGGATTTTTCCGGCAGGCGAGGGAGCCGGTTATGCCGGTGGCATTGTTTCGTCGGCCCTTGACGGATTAAAGGTTGCAGAAGCTGTTATTAAAAGCTTTTTCGGTTGAGCTAAAGCTATTGACCATTAATTCGTGTATTTTTGCTATAACCAATTCATTTTTTGGCATGAAAAAACTCCTCGCTTTTGGATGCAGCATACTACTGGCAATTTGCAGCAACGCACAGGATACGCTTACTGTTATGCACTATAACTTGTTGGCGTACGGTAATTTTACAAGTTATTGCACCTCCTCCAACAATAATCCTAATCAAAAAGACACGTATATAAAAACAATTGTAAACCATGTTAAACCCGATATTTTTACAGTAAATGAAATATCATCTTCAAGCACTTACCAATCGCGCTTGCTAAACAATGCACTAAACGTTGATGGGGTAACGAAGTATAAGCGGGCAAGCGTAAGCAATGTGGCTGGCTCTGATATCGTAAATATGATTTATTATAACAGCGAAAAGCTCACTTTAAAGCAATCGCATGTGGCTCAAAGCGATGTGCGGGATATCGACATTTTTGAGCTCTATTATAACGGGTCGAACTTTGTGGAAGAAGACACTATTTATATCTATTGTATGGTTGCACATTTAAAAGCGGGCAACACCCCATCTGATGAAACCCAACGTGGCCAAATGGTAAAGGGAGCCATGGCTTATTACAAAAAACATTTTGAGCCAGGCAATTTCATGGCTATGGGTGATTTCAACCTCTACACATATCAAGAACCAGCATACCAAAGTTTTACAAAGTTTGTGTACCCCGAATACAATTTCAATGACCCAGTGAAACGTGAAGGAAAATGGAACAACAATGCTAGTTTTAAAGATGTACATACCCAATCAACCCACACCAATGGCGAATGTTTTGCAAGTGGAGGCATGGATGACCGCTTCGATTTTGTTTTAGCCTCCGATGCAATCATCAAAGGAAAACGAGCTGTAAAATACATACCCGGATCCTATTGGGCCGTTGGGCAGGATGGGCTACATTACAACAAAGCTTTGCTTGATCAACCTCAAAACACCTCAGTGCCAACGGATGTACTTACTGCACTCTATCAAAACTCCGATCATCTGCCTGTTATGCTTAAGCTGCTGGTTGATAAAAGTCTTACTGTTGACCATAGTCCTCAATTTAAGTTCATTAGAGTGGTAAACCCTGTACAAGATGCTATTGTAATAGAACTTTCAAACCCTTCGAGCCATCAACTTACTTGTTCTGTTTTTGACCTAAGTGGACGAGTATTAATACAGTCAACCTCCCTTTCAAACGATGGTCTATACAGCATACGGATACCCGCAAGTACCCTTAAACCAGGCCTGTATTTGCTTCAAGCTACCGACGAACATGGCTGCATAGCAAACCGAAAAATTATTGTTCAATAATTTGGGGCTAATTGCGTAATAAAGGGCTTGCAATCTGCTTATATAATTGATTTGCAATTATATAGCAATTAAATTGATTGCTCAACTTTTCCATATCACAGATCAAATCCTTACGCGTGAACTGCTTGACATTAAAATGCCCATGTTTTTTTTGTAAGGCAACAAATTGATTACTACAGATTATCCCTTGGCTAACCATCGTCAAGATTAAGCGTATGCAACTATCTTTATGTACTTTTGAATAATTGAGCGAGGCAAATTTTTTAATAACGGTTATAAGTTGACGCTTATACAATGGCAATAATTCTTTGGGATTTTGGCACTGAGTTACGAGTGTTGTGGTTCCTGATTGTGTGTCCTTGTAAAGGTCGAATAAATCATTCATTAATTGGAGCAAAGCGCCAAGTTCGTAAATTGCGCTTTCCTCGCCCTTAGCCAAGGGATTGCCCAGCAAACAACGGTAAAGCAAGGTTGCATAACCGCCTTTATCGTTGGTTATGGTGGAGATATATGCTGGGTCAACAGTGTGTAGCTGGTGTTGTGTTTGGCTCTGAGCCTGAGCTTCAATAATTAGAGCCAAATATTTAGCATACTCGCTTTTAAGGCTAATACGCTCTTTTATTTTAAGGTCAAGCCATTGATATAACAATACCAAATTTGTGATTTTCGCATCCTTAAAAGTTGGACGATCATTTATTTGCATGTGTGTGAGTTGATAATCGTCTAACAAATCATCATAAATGGGTGTTACCGCACCCAGCAAAAGCCCGGTATCAGTTTCATCGGTGGTGGCTTTAGCACCCCTTAAGGCACCAAACCACATATTTGTAATGGTGCTTTGCATGGTGTAGAATTCTATTCGCTTCCTCAGTTTACTATCAATTTCGAAATTACTGGTTAACAACTTATTAAATAGCCTCTTGTTGCGCCGTTTCTGCAGGTACAAGATATTGTAAGCAAGTAAAATAAAGGCATAGAGCATTTTCATGGCATCCTAAAAAACGATATTGGTTGATACGTTTCCGTTTAGTGGGTAAAGATAGTTAAACGTTTTTAGTTGGCATTTGTGCTTTCAAATATCGGTAACAGTATTAGAAGTTGGCATAAAAGCGCTTACCTAAGCTGTACGCACACCAATTATGGCTTAATGCAAAGCTATACTAGCACTAAACTATGCGTTATAATGCATTGATTTTAGCTGGCATTTTCTTAAAAAAAAAAGCTAATAGTTGGGCAAACCTTGCTATACAAGCACTAATCATAGCTAATAGTTGGGATTAGCATGGCTAAAATACCAACTTTTGGTGATTGTGGGAACAATTCATCGGGCATAATTTTACAGCCTAAAAATTAACACTTTACGAAATGAAGAAAAATATTATCACTGTACTATTCCTCATGTTAGCCATAGTGTTGCAGGCTCAAAATACCGAAAACCAAGCCTTGCAATTAAACAGCTCCAGCACTTTACTTAGCAGCCACAACAAGCTTGTAATAGGGGGCTATGGCGAAATACATTATAACCAGCCTTTTGATGCCGAAATGCATAAAAACGGAACGCTTGATGTTCACCGAATGGTTGTACTATTTGGGTTCAATTTCAGCGAAAAAACCAAGTTTATTACCGAAATTGAATATGAGCACATTAGCGATGTTTATATTGAACAGGCATTTGTTCAGCATCAACTAATTGAAGGCATAAACCTTAGGGCGGGATTAATGCTAATCCCAATGGGGATTGTGAACGAACTCCATGAACCAACATCCTTTTTTGGTGTAGAAAGACCATCAATCGATAGTAAAATTTCGCCTACTACCTGGCGAGAAATTGGCATTGGCATTTCCGGCACCAGCATTGCTTCCTCGCTAAGATATCAGGCCTATTTGGTTAATGGCTTCAGCAGTTATAGCGATGCCCCTATGTTAAATGGTAAAAACGGCTTGCGGAATGGCCGGCAGAAAGGTATTGAATCGTTTATAACAACTCCCAACTTAACGGCCAGGCTTGAATACTTTGGTGCGCCCAATTTGGTTGTGGGTGCATCGGGTTATTTCGGAAAGACACAAACGAGCTTATACAACAATTTACTAAAAGACAATCCTCAGGATATCCTTAAAGCAGATTCGAGCCGAACAGGAGTTGCTATGACTGGACTTGACCTACGCTATACCAAGGCAGCCTTACGGACCAAAGCGCAGCTCTATTACACAGTTATTACTAATACAGAAGCTTACAATATTTTCACCGCCAACAAGGGTAAAACCAACGACCTAGGAAGCGCAATGATTGGCTATTATATTGAATTGGGATACAATATTTTTAAGCATATCCAAGGGCTTAACCAAGATCTCACACCCTTTATTCGGTATGAAAAATTTGACACACATTTTAAGACCGAGGGCGGCCTTGCTAAAAACGATTTATACAACCAACAGATTGTGGTTGTTGGGCTTGAGTATTTCCCAATTAAAGGAGTGGTTTTTAAAGCCGATATGCAATTTAGCAAAACAAAGGCTGCTGAAAAGTATAGTAAAGTGCTAAATGCCGGTGTTGGCATACTGTTTTAAGCCATGAGCAAAAATCTACTGGTGGTTTATTTGCTAATAGTTTTGGCTCTAAATCGGGTCGGTGCTCAGGGCATAAACGAGCATTGGCCCACTGAACTCGGAAAGGAATTACTAAAATTCAACAAGCTGTTGAACACGAAGGCTGATTTCAGTAGCTACCCTAGCCCCAATTGCCAAAGCAATAATGAGCGGTTTTATATTCTAAACAACGTAAGTATATCGCAAGTTGTGAAGTATATTTACATTGGACGTGTATTAACTTGCAGATCTGGTGGTTGCAAAGATAATTATAACAATAACGAATCGTCTGGTTACGAGTATTTTGAATACTTCATGCTTTTCGATTCGTTAGGAACAGTTAAAAAAGTAAAAATTTATAATTATCAAGCAACGCATGGGTATGAAATATCAGCAGCGGCTTGGCTTAAGCAGTTTATTGGTTACGATGGGAGTAGCAACTTATATCCAGGCAAACAAGTGGATGCAATTGCTGGAGCTAGCATTTCTGTTCAGGCAATTTCTACCGAAATCATGAATCGCGTAAGGTGTTTGGGCAATACATTAGAAGGAATTCCTAAAAATTCGCCTTAGCGAGGCTTGCGTCAGGCATTTACGTGATAAAGCCACAGTTTACTGTTGTAAATAAGCCCCCAAAGCTTCGTGGTTAAAAATAAGCCAAACGAAGCTACAGTAGAATTTTTAGAAACACCCTATAAACAAGGATTATAAGGCCTTGCGTTATGCTACAAGGTGTAGTTTTTAGAAACACTCAATAAAATATTTTATACTAAAAAAAGCTTTGCTTGACTTATTTCAACTCAGCCAATGCAGCCTTTACACGTTTTGCGGCTTCTATCAGTTTTTCTTCGCTGGTGGCGTAACTAAAGCGTATGCAAGCTGGATCGCCAAAGGCACTGCCCGGAACAAGGGCAACGCATGCATTTTTCAACAAATACATACACAAATCATCACCATTATTTACCGTGCATTCGCCATCTGTTTTACCGTAATAATAGGTTACATCCGGAAACACATAAAACGCCCCATCGGGTATATTGGTTTTTATTCCTGGGATATCGTTAAGCAATTGCAAAAGCAAATCGCGGCGATTCTTAAAGGCTGCAACCATTTCCAGCATTTCAACAGCATTTTCGGGTTTCATCAGCATGGCATCTATAGCTGCGCGTTGGGCTATGCTACAAGCACCTGAGGTGATTTGGCCTTGCATTTTGTTGCAGGCAGTGGCAATTTCTGTTCGGGCAGCCAAGTATCCCAAGCGCCAGCCCGTCATGGCATACCCTTTTGATACACCGTTTATAAGCACAATGCGATCCTTTATCGGCTCAAATTGTGCAAGGCTTTCATGTTTACCCACAAAATTGATGTGTTCGTAAATCTCATCCGCTATAATAAACACGTTTTCATGCTTTTCGAGAACCTTGGCCAAGCTTTCCAATTCAACTTTGCCATATACTGAGCCGGTGGGGTTGTTGGGCGAGTTGAACATAAAAAGCTTAGTTTTGGGTGTAATGGCGGCTTCAAGTTGGGCAGCTGTTATTTTAAAATCATTTTCAATGGTAGCCGAAACATATACAGGGATTCCTTCGGCCAATTTAATCAGTTCCGAATACGATACCCAAAACGGAGCGGGAATAATTACCTCATCGCCAGGGTTTACCAGGCTTAGTATTGCATTTGCTAAAGCTTGCTTGGCCCCCGTTGAAACCACAATTTGGGCAGGTTTGTAATCAAGGTTGTTGTCGCGTTTCAGCTTTACGCAAATGGCTTCTTTAAGATCTTGATAGCCAGGAACCGGGGGATAATGGGTATAATTTTGGTCAATAGCTCTTTTTGCAGCATCTTTAATAAATTCAGGTGTGTTGAAATCGGGTTCGCCAATGCTCAGGTTGATAACGTTAAAGCCTTTGCACTCCAAATCGCGACTCATGCGCGTCATGGCCAGCGTGGCTGATTCTTCCATTTTATTTATGCGGTCAGATAAGAAGTTCATAGTTGGTGATTTGGGATGATAGATTCGTTGATTGAATGGCAGCAAAAATATAAAAAATACCGAATGTAAGAAACGTTTGCGGAAACCTTACTGTAGTTGGTGCAATTGTTTTTGAAAAGCGGACAAAAGATCCGCAGCAATCTTGTGAATTGATGGTATATTGGCAATGGCTGAAAGCGATGTGATAAAATCAGTATGTGGCCTTCCTTTACGATAATCAGGTTCGCGGCTTGGGTGCGAAATGTACCAAGCTATGGTGCCAGGAAGCTCAGAAACATTCAGTACAGCATGGTAAAACAATCGATCGGGTGCTTTAAACATGGCCGAACCCAATAGCTTTTGCTCACCATACGACACATCAGAAATGCCTTTCTGGCTCAGGTTTTCAATGCCATAGTTGTTCAAACAGGTGATGACAACACGGTTACACCACGCAAAAAACTGAGAAGGCTTTCCAAAAACCTGCAAGCGGCAAGTGCAGGCTATAACCAAGGTGGCTGGCGTTAACAAAACGGTTTCGCCTCCCGAAGGTCGTTTTAAAATAGCCACACCATCAGATTGTGCCCTATCAAGATGTATCGAATTTTCGGCAGTATTGCTTCTGCCCAATATCAAATAAATGTCATCGGGCTGCCAAACCAAAACTTCCGGAATTTCAGGTGATTCTAGCAGGGCCTCATCGGGTAAGTTATAATTGCGCATAACCAATATTCTAATAGTACGAATCCCTGAAATCCTTTTTCTTTGTAAGTTTCAAATCTTGCAACATGCTCGATTTCACGTTTATCTGAAAATTCCAGCTTTTCATGCCGCCGATAGGAATCCAGTTAAAGCGCATTTCCCAGCAGTGCAAATCGCGGTAAAAATTCAAAGATGCCGAGGCCAGTTTTTTTGCCTCAAAATCGTAAGCCGTGCTAAAACTGATTTTCCATTTAGGTGTAATGCTAACATCGCCCGTAAGGTTCAAGGTTTGAATCAGGTCGCGCTCAGTATCATGCATAAAATTAACATATGAATGATTGGCTATATAGCGGATGGTGTATGAGACGTTGAATTTCCAAGGGATGTCAAAATCAATATAGCTATCAGGATTGGCAAGATACGATTGATATTCAGGGTCTTCTGGCGAAATAGCCGTTTGCCTTACTACCTTTTTGCTTTTGCCCGACTCATCCTTTTTGGCTTTGGGTTCGAAGGCATAGTTCAACGAGAGGTTCCAATTGGTGTTGTCGATACGTAAAAGGCGTTTGTTAACGTCCCATTCAAATTTGTTAAGGTTACGTTTTCCGGTGCTATCAAGCACATAGGGATCCCATGAACTTGAATAGGTTAGGTTAAGTTTTTTAAACAGAACGGTGCGTCCACTCAAAGTTACTTTCGACCAGTTGAGTGAATCGCGGGCCAAATCATAGGAAGTGTTGATGGAGAAATTGTCGATTAGCACAATTTTTCTTGTGCCAGTAACCGTGTCGGCTCTATTTCGCACCTTCATCTCGAGGTTGTTGCTGATAGAGAACGAGATTCTGCCTGATTTGGCAGAGGGCGGCGACCCATACATGGACCCTTCAAAAATGCTGTATTCGCCCATAGTGCCCTTGGCATCTTTCTGATAGGGCTTGTAATATCCCCAAAACTCACTGCTAAAATCCGGGTTATACGAAAAGCTAATGCTTGGATTAACCACATGCCTTACAGCCATAACGGGGCCTTTTTTAAAGGTGTACATCCCGTAAATGCGTGTAGATAAACTAGATGAAAACGAAAAATCGCGTGCTGCCTCAAAGCCATTTACGGTATCAACGTCAACATAGCCAACGGTTGTGTCGGTAGCAGTTATCAGTGAATCATTCACCCAATTCTTGCGAATGGTCTTAAAATACCAGCGCTCGTTATAATTAATTGAATTTGTCAAATTAAAGTATTTCAATACTTTAATCGAATTACTGATGGGAATGGTATGCTTTACGGCATTTTGCATATCGTTAAAAACAGCATCTGTAAAAAGAAGGGAATCAAGTGTGTTGATCCGGTTTTCAGCATTTGATGTATAATTCATGCTGATATCTTCGTACCAGGCCTTTTTTCCGGTGGCCTCTTTTTTCCGGAAAGGGTAGAAACGGTTAACTGACAGGGTAATAACGGGAAGTGTTACGTTAACTGCATGAGTAGAGGTGTTTTGCGAATGGTTGGCGGCCACATTTAAAAACACATTTTCGCCAAAGCGGGTTTGATATGTAATGCTTGATTGAAACGTGTTTTGAAAGTAATTATTGATCGTGTTGGGATTGTAACGGTTGTAGCTTCCGCTAACAATATTTACATTCGACGAGAACGTGCTTTTGGGCCGTGCTTTTGGATCTTGGCGGTGCGACCATTGGATAGAGAAATCGCGACGATCAGAAAAATTGGCATCGCCCAGTTCGCCCAACACATTGCGTGCATAACCCAAGTTAAGGTTGCCGCTGTACTTGTAACGCTTTATATAACGCATTTCGGGGCTTATCCTCCAACTACCTCTTGTATAGATATCACCGGTAAGGGTTAAGTCAAGATAATCGTTTATGGCCCAATAGTATCCGCCCCGTTCGAGGTAAAAACCCCTTTCGGCCGATTCGCCATACGTAGGAATAATGATGCCCGAGCGCTGCCCTTTTTTATTAGGGAAAAATCCAAAAGGGATAACCAAAATGGTAGGCACATCTTGAATGGTAAGGTAGGCTGGGCCTGTAACTATTTTGTTCTCGGGTATTACTTTGGCACGGTTAAACTTAAAAGCGAAGTGCGGATGATCGAGATTGCAAGAGGTGTAGCTGCCCGAACTTACATTTATGGTCTTATCTGGAAACTTTTTAACCTTTATGCCATGTAAGTAGCCGTCGTTGTCGTGGGTAATTACCTTCTGTATCACCCCTTTCTCGGTTTTGAAATTATAGGATATAACCTCCGATTTAAACTCTTGATCTTTTTCCTTAAAAATAGGTTTTCCAATGGTTTTTCCGGTTGAATCTTTTAAGCCAGTGGCATAAATGGAGTTGTTTTCAAAATCCATTTGAATGAAATCAGCCTTCAAATTAATTTCTTGATACGATATATCGGCAAGTTTATAAAGAAAAACGCGTTTTCCTTTTACGTCAAACCGAAGGCTATCTTGTCCTTTAAACATAACAGGAGCTTCAATAACCTCTTTTTTAGGCTTTACGGTTTTGGCTATTGTGTCTATTCCTAGGGTGTCAACTGTTAGTGGTTTATTAAGCAGAGCTAAAGAGTCGGTCAGGAACTTTGTTGTATCAGCTTGAATTGCAGCTTGTTTTAAGGTGGAGTCTGGGCTTGGGATTTGTTGTGCCCATGCTGCTGGAAAAAAAACGCAAAAGGCCACGCTGAATATCGCAATCTTTAGATGCAAGCGAGCGTTTATCTTCATACAAAAAGGCACAACCCAACTGATGTTGATATCTTCTGTAAAACCTTTGCCTAAGGAATGAAATCGTTTGATATGCAATGTTTAACTTTGGGTTTTGTATTTAAAACAATCCAACGTAAAATGCTAGAATGTTGATAACAAGCATAAAAGCAAGCATCAAGCCCGTTACATTTGAGGAGGCCAAAGGTAAAAAATTAATTGCATCCTTTGGTTATTGGCCTGCCATCATGGCAACGATGATAGCGGTGTGTTTATTGCATTTTACCGCCCTAGCCGATAATGACGGCAAAGTAAATAAGGTGGTGATAGATGCTGGCCATGGGGGCAGGGATGGCGGCGCGCCAGGATACAAAATTCCAGAAAAAGTTGTTACACTGGCTGTTGCCCTTAAAACTGGGGAGTATATAAAAAAAAATTACCCCGATGTAGAGGTTATCTATACGCGTACCAAAGACGAGTTTGTGGAATTGTATAAACGTGCAGAAATCGCCAATAAACACCATGCCGATTTATTTATCTCCATACATTGCAACTCCAACAAATCGCGCATTCCGTTCGGCACCGAAACCTTTGTAATGGGGCTCCATAAAAGCAACGCAAACCTTGAGGTGGCCAAGCTCGAAAACGCCGCCATGTTGCTCGAAGACGACTATGAGGCTCGGTATGAAGGTTATGACCCCAATTCACCCGAATCACATATTATCTTCAGCCTGTACCAAAATGTGTACCGCGAAAAAAGCCTTTCGTTTGCTTCCCTCATTCAAGAACAGTTTACCGAAAAAACGAAGCTTTTTAACAGGGGCGTTAAAGAAGCCGGATTTTTAGTGCTGTACAAAACAGCCATGCCCGGTGTCTTGGTTGAAGCAGGCTTTTTGAGCAACCCTGATGAAGAAAAGTTTTTAACGAGCGAGAAAGGCCAGAACTTAATTGCATCCTCCATTTTTAGGGCCTTTAGGCAATATAAGCACAACGTTGAGCGCACACCCATCCCTTCCATTCGTTACAACGAAGATTCTGCTGACAGGCTTTCACCTTCTGACACATTTTTGGCAGCCTCCAAAACTCAGACTGAACCAAAACCGGTATTAGCTAAAAAAGAAGGGAAAAAGCCCGAACCCGCCAAATCAGAACCGGCGAAAACTATTAATCCCACAACCGAATCCGGCATATCGGCAACCACTAAAACCGAACAACCTAAGCCCCAGCCATCGCAAACCCAACTTGTGTTTCGGGTGCAAGTGGCACTATCAAATCATGCATTAAAGCCTAACGACCCAAAACTAAAAGGCCTCCAGAATATATTTGAGTATGTGCATCAAAAGCAATATAAGTATTGTGCAGGACAGTTTTCTACTGAAGAAGAGGCAATTAAGTATCGCGATCAAGTACGCAAAACTGGCTATACCGATGCTTTTGTAGTTGCTTTTAAAGGTGCTGTGCGCATTCCAATCGAAGAAGCCCGACAAATCAAGTAACATTCCATCAGATTTTTCGTCTTGTATTTGGCATACGCTTTGTGCAAATCGTAACTTTGTACCAAAATATTTAAGTTTTGAAACTAGCAAAAGAAATTAAGGTTGGCGTAACATTTATAGCAGCAACAGCATTGTTGGTATGGGGGATCAACTTCTTAAAAGGCACCGAACTTTTTAGAAACCAAACCAATATATACGCCGTTTACCCCCAAATAGAAGGCCTTAAAAAATCCAATCCAGTGGCAATCAATGGCTTGGCGGTAGGTATTGTTGAAGATATCTACTTTCAAGAAGGGAATAGCGGTTTAATAGTAGTTAAAATGCTAATAACAAGCAAATTCCCTATTCCAAAAAATTCAGTGGCACGCATCCATAGTTCCGACTTAATGGGCTCAAAAGCCATCGATATTAAACTTGGGAATTCGCCTACCATGGTCAAATCGGGCGATATGTTAGATTCAGAAGTTGAGGCAAGCCTAAAGGATGAAGTTAACCGGCAGGTTTTGCCCCTTAAGCGCAAAGCCGAAGATATGATTAGTTCGTTCGACTCTGTGCTAACTAACTTACAAGCAGTATTTAATGATAAAACAAAATCAGATATTGCCAGTAGTTTTGAGAGCATTCGAATCACCCTTAATAATTTGCAAAGCACCACTTCTAATATTGACACCTTGGTAAAAGTGCAAAAAGGCAGGTTGTCGGTAATTTTGGCCAATGTTGAATCAATTTCCACAAATCTAAAAGCCAACAATCAGAATATTAGCCGTATAATGGCCAATTTCAGCCAAATGAGCGACAGCCTAGCCAAACTCAATGTTGGCAAAACCTTTGGCAAGCTCGACAAAAGCCTCGGACAAATTTCAACCATATTAGGCAAAATTGAACAAGGCGATGGCAGCCTTGGCTTGTTGCTAAACAACGATTCGTTGTATAAGAACCTGAATCAATCAGCGAACGATCTCGACTTGTTGTTGAAGGACTTGAAGGAGAACCCTAAACGATATGTCAGGTTTTCAGTATTTTAAACTACCACTTAAAAATATCGAGCCTGCTTAAGGGTCGTTTTTTGCCATGCCACATAAATCCTTTTAAGGTAAGCTTATCGGCTGGATAGTCTTTTTGTGGATATAAGCCACCTTCGGGCTGAACATAGTAATAAATCTCATTTATTTTATTATCAACAACTATCAATTGCATATTGCTGGCTATGGTGTTGTTGATGCCAATCAGGTTTTTATCCTCTTCGCGAACGTAATAAACGGATTCTGAATTGCCTTTTACAATGATTCTTTGGAGTTTGTTTTCGGCAAAAAAAGCCCTCATGTCGCGGCCTTTCACTTGGTTAAACGAAGCCGTGTCGTCTTGCTGTGCAATAAAAGCCGTATTAAAAAGAGCCATTGAGTCAATTTGTCGATTTGCAATGTACATGGTAATGCTATCGGCCGTAAGCTGGTTTTGATCTGACCATAGAACAGGTTGTTTGTACATGGTTATGGTTGAATCGTGATGGCTATATACCACCGAATCGCACATGCCTTGCATATCTTTACGATAAAATTTGGCTTTGTTAAAGGCATAAAAATACTTGGCAACCCTGGCCGTGTCGAATGTAATACGCAAAGTGTCAGCATGTAAGAAAAGAGTGTCTCCTTTATCAACAAATAGGGCTTGGGCACTATCGGTTACCCAAGCATAGCCACCAGTCTCAAAGTATTCGGCTTTTTCGCCGGTTAAGGTTACTTTTTTGGTGGTGTCGTGTATAATTACGTTCCTAAAAGCCTTTGAAAAGCGTCCCTCTTTTCGATAATACAAGCTATCGGAACTGAGTGTTCGATCTTTGTTGCGGGCAAACACGTTTTTGCGAAGTTGCGAAATTTCTTGTTGCGTATCGTACCAGCCATCCTCGGCATACAAATAGCGGTCTTTCCCATTGATGTGCGTAGGGCCTTTAATAAAGGCTATTTTGGGTGTGGCATGATACACCAAGGTATCAGAATTCATGGTGTAATCAGGGTTTTGCAATTCCACATCTTTCTTGAACTGAAACTCTCGAGGTTTTGAGAAGTAATAGCCTGTTTTGCTTGTCAACTTATTTTTTCCATCCACAATTCGCCCACTATCAGGGTAATGTGCTCGGCTGATGTTACGGTCATAATAAAGATGCTCAGTAAACAACGTGGTCTTTTTGTCGATAAGCTCTACATTGTAATGAAATTCAGCAAGTTTGGTGTTCCCATCATAAAACAGCACATCGCCGTATAAATCAAGGCTGTCGTTTAAGTTAATATGAACATTGCCAAAAGCATCGAGGCTATTGGTTGACTCATACATATAAGCCGAATCGCAAAATAGCAAAGCAGTGTCATGCTCAAAAATAACATTCCCTTTTACAATGTTCACATCCAAGGTATCATTCGATTCACTAATCAGCACATCGGCATGTTTGATGAGGATGCGTTTCTTTTCTTGGGCAAACGTGGCAATTGAAGCACAAAGCAAAAGTATAAGTAAGGGATAGCGCATGAAGAATTTTAACAAAAACGGAAGGCAAAGGTAATTATTTTGACTGTTCGAGTTAGATTGATGCCTTTACCGTTGATGAAAGAAGTTTGAAAGTATAGAATACATGTATTGGTTAGCCTTTTGAGTGAAATCCAACCTGCTTAGAATGTTTTGTGTTGACTGTGTAAAGCCTTCGTTTTTAAGCGTATCTCCAGCTATAGCGCATAAAGTCTCTATAAGTTGCGCATCAAATTCGGGATGAAACTGCAGCGCAAGCACATTCTTGCCAAAACTGAAGGCCTGGTTTGGGGTTGCCGATGAATAAGCGAGCCATTCAGCACCCACGGGCAAATCAAATGTATCCCCATGCCAATGCATGGCATGCATCACCGGCGGACAATTCGTAAAACACGCACTCTGCAGGCCTTTTTCGTTCAGGTAAACGGCGTGCCAACCAATTTCGTTGTGCTTGTGCTTAAACACCTTAGCACCAAGCACAGCGGCTATAAGTTGCGAACCAAGACAAATTCCAAGTACTGGCTTTCCACTGTCAATTACTTCCTTTATGAATTTCTTTTCGGTTGGCATCCACTCATACAAAGCATCTTCATATGCACCCATGGTTCCGCCCAATATGATAAGTGACTGCACATTTGATGCTGGTGGAAAACAATGGCTTTCATAAACCGGAATGTACTGCAAGGAGTGATGGTTTTGCGCAGCCCAATTTTCGATACAGCCAGCCCCTTCGTATGGAATATGTTGTATAACGTGAATAATCATCTGGATTTTTACTAAAGCGGCAAAGATACACGATTTAGAGGGCACATACTGGGAGTTTTAACAACCCAAAGTTCGACCAATTTCAAAAGTTTTCTATCATGCACCTGTATATTGCTGGTTTCCTTGGTGTAAATAAAGCCAAAAATTTGACCGCACAAAAGATTACCTTTGATATAATATCGTACTTTTGCGGCGTTATAATAATTTTATGGAATTTTCAGCACAACAGATTGCCCAAATGCTTGGAGGGACTGTTGAC
>CAZKHA010000028.1:0-30490 GCA_964552325.1 uncultured Bacteroidales bacterium | reverse complement strand
ACCAAATTTAGCTGAGGCATATCCGGTGCCTATGTCAAAATATTGTTGAAAGAACGAAATGGGTGTATCAAACTCAATCATCGAGATACCATTGTCGAGGCAAAGCCAAATATTTCCTTTATAATCCTGCCCTATTCCCAAAACTGTATTATTCTGCAAGCCACGTTCTTTGTTCATTTCAAAAATGAGCTTACCTGCGGTATCAGTAACTATTAATCCATTTTGGATAGTCCCGAAAGCAAAGTAATTGTCTTTTAGCTTCTTAGCGGAATAAAGCTGGTACTTTCTAAGGCGTTCGTTTATTTCGGATCCCCAAGCCGATACTTTACCTTCTGCATATCGGAACAAACCGTTTTTACTGGTACCAATAATCACTTCGTCATCATTAATGGGCAAAATTGACCAAATTTGCGTTCCTTTGAAAAAAGCGCCACCTGGAACGGTCTGCAGCCTGCCGGCATGATATTGCATAAGTCCCTCTGCCTCATCATAAACCCATAGTTTACCATTTACATAATAAGAAAGGTGGAAGCTAGATTGAGGTTTAATAACTTCAATTTTCTCATCCTTATAAACAAAAATCGCCTTAAATGATTGAAAAACAATACCAAAATCAGTTTTATGAATCCGCCAAACCTCATCAAAATCACCAAATTTATTGTTCAATAAGGGAGTTAGCGAATGGTAGTTTAAGCTACCTCTTTCATTCTCTTCATAATAACCAAAATCATTGAAAGCTCCGATATAAACCCGATTGCCATCTGCACAAACAACCCTGTTAACAGCATTTACCGATTGGTACAACGACCAGGTTGAACCATTGTATTCAAGTAAGCCACTGTTATTTGCAAAATACAACAAGCCATTTTCAGTTTCGGTAAACGACCAACTTTGAATTCCTCCAGAATACTGCCAGCGGGAAAAGTTCCGGATTCCAGGTATGCCATTAAAAAGCGAAGAGGCTTGAATCGAAAAATAATTGCCAGAAACGAGCCCTATGAGCATCAACAATCTTAAAACTTTAATAATCATAACACTACAATTTTCACACCTTTGAATAACTTCCTATTATCAAACAAATCTTTAGGTTAGTAGCGCCCGAAACAATTTTTGTAACTGCTTTGCATACTTAACCGTTCTGGTCTTTTGCAATACTAGACACTTCATTTGTCGGAATAATTGCCTAGAAGTGCATAACAAAACGATAATGAATAAGCTAACCAGCCAAGGCTTATCCTATAATCATGTTAAGCTTCACCGTATAACAATCTCTTATTCTGCATCTTTATGGTTGAAACGCCCGAGAATTACGCAGGAAGCATGAACATGTGAGAAGGGAGTAAAAATAGCATTTTTTTCCACACAGGATGCTAATACCTTTGGCAGATTAGTACTTGGCAAATCAATTGGAACAAAAACATTATGAATTCAACCACGGACTCGTCGTACAAAAACTCCTAGGTGAAGCCTTACAGAAGTATTTATAAAGCTATTGTAGCATTTCCTACCAAACTATCAACTAGACGAATGGGAGCTGTAAAGCAAAGAAAGCCGTTTCGCTTAAGAAAAATACAATCTAAAAGCCTCAATTACTAGACTTTGCAAGTATAAAGTCTTCTTGAAATTTCAGATACATGCCATCAAAAGGACCTCTAACCTGGCCAATAAAGCCGATATAACCTTCGAGACGTTTCAAAAAGGCAGTTTGTTGTTTTTCTGTTGGAGCCAGTGTTAATTTAAAATGCTTACGACTAGCTTCGGCTAGTCCGTTGGTCGTAAAATCGAAAAGCATGGCCCGTGTCTTCTTCAAAAACGAACGATTCACATTAATCCGTTGGTTTACAGTAAGACCCGTAACTGTTTGTTTGCGGCACCAAGGCTTTAAACGCAGCTTTTGCTCGTTAATCCTAAACCCATGGCCGCGAATCAGATTTATGATATCAAGAACCTGATCATCCGTAAATGAGTACATTGATGAAAATGTTAAGTCGTCGGCGTAACGTGTATAGGTTAATCCGTGTTCCTCGCAAAAATGATTAAGATCATGATCAAGCGATAGGCAAATAAAATTGGAAATTACGGGTGAAGTTGGAGCCCCGGTAGGGAGTTTACCTTGGTAAGTAAGCAGCAAGGTAAGGGCTGTGGCGAGTTGAGGGTTGTATTGAAAAATTTCCGATTCAAAAACATTTTTTATCGCGGATGCACTTATCGATGGAAAAAAGTCTTTTAGATCGATGGTTAACACCTCCTTCTTTTTGACGTGAGGCCATGCGTTTGACATGATATTGCTGACGCTTTCATAATAACTTGGACAAATTACAAAACCATGGACCTGAGCAGGTTTAATAATCAAATAATAGGCTTGCAAATAGTAATTCAGACACTTTTGAACAGATTTGAGCTTGGCTGATGGGGCAAATATTTCGCGATAGCCTCCCTTTGCCTTGGGTATCAAATATTTTTTATATTCGGGATAATTGATTAATTGTTCCACCTGAGAGAAATTCACGCGCACTAAGCGTGATAAGTCCAAATGTGAGCCAAGCGACAAAAGCATGAGTGTATTCCGTTCATGCAACCGAAGTTTATTTAAATGTTTGCCAAGGCTGTACGTTTTTTTAAAGTAAAAATTATGTAGAATCTGTTTGTAAGTGCGAGCCAAGGAAATAAAATGCGTGGAGGTATTCATAGGAATATAAAAAAGAACCATTGCAAATTATCTTTGATCAATCGCTATTATGCGAAGCGGAACGCAGTGAGCATCGCAATAATAGCGAATATCAGCCTTTCCACTCCGTCATGGGTTGCAGGAACACAACCTCTTGGTCGCTTTATGTTTGACCTCATAATTTTGAAGCAATGGTTCAGTATTTTGGTTTAAAAAGGTGTATCTAAGTCTTTTAATCGGCTTTCAATAATTACAAATTCAGAAGGATATTCAACAAAATCAATAAAGTGGGTGGCGTTGGGACTGCGTTGCAATTTTACAGAACCGAGGGCTCCATTCCTGTTTTTGGCCAAGATTACTTCGGTTAGGCCAGCAGTTATGTTTCCGTATTCATCCACTTCAATCTCATAATATTCAGGCCTATATACAAATAACACCTTATCGGCATCTTGTTCTATGGCTCCGCTTTCTCGCAGATCTGCCAATACTGGTCGCCTGGAACCTCCACGTATTTCAACCGAACGGCTCAGTTGGCTCATCGCAATTACACAAACCTGGAAATCTTTGGCAATTTTCTTCAACTCACGACTTATAAAGCTCACTTCCAGCTCCCTATTATGGCGATACCTGTTCATGCCCATCATTTGAAGATAATCAATGCAAACTATTTTAACACCATCGTTGGTGATGTGTTTGTGGCAAAAAGCCCTCAAAGCATGTATTGAACTATTGCAACTATCATTTATAAAAATCTGATTTAAAGTCAGTTTACTAGCTTGCTCCAGTAAATGCTCCCGTTCGTCTTGTGTAAGGTTTTGTTGTATGATATTTTGAATCGGCACATTGGCTGCACATGACAAAAACCGGCTTGATAATAAGGAAGATGAGAGATCGAAAGTGAAATATAAAACCGGCACCTCAAGCGAAACCTTGAGCAACATATTTATTATCAACTGGGTTTTCCCCATCGATGGACGTCCACCCACAACAACCAATTCTCCAGGCGAAAAGCCACCCATCAACGCATCAATTTCTTTGAAACCTGTTCGTATGACTTGGGTACTGGGATTAGCTGAAGTGAATTGTTGAACACTTTCGGCAACCAAATCGGCTAAAGTAGCTGTTGGTTTAGGCGGCAATGCGCGAATTTCTGCATCATATAAATACCGTTGAAGCTGAAAAAGAAGTTCTTCCTCTTCGATGCTGGTATTGGCAAGAAGGTTTTGTATATCGGCTCTCAAGTCTTTTTTCATGCAGCGAAAGTAACTGATAAAACAGCATAAAAAAAGGATGTTAATAATTTTTCTCGAAAGAAAAGTTCTTAACAATCCTTAATGCGTAAATATGAAGTAAACGTGTATAAAGCTTTGATTTACAATCGTAAAAAAAACAACATATTAGTTATCAACGACGATATTGTTGAATGTAATCATTCAACTCATCAATAGTAGTTTCAAAGGTAAATGCATCGTTTACTTTAAAATAATTGCCTAAGTCGAGTGTGTATCCATACGCATATTTAGCAAACTCAAGGCGTGTTTCTTCAAAGCTAAAAAGCAGCATAATTTCGCGAACCTGAGAACTGAGTAAGCAATTTGACCCTATGATTTGTTTGGCAATGGTGAGTTTGCTATCCTCAAAATCTTTGGATGCGATGCTTCGTTTGGCTTGCTCAAAATCGGGTGGTGCCATGGGCCAAGGACAGCCATAAGGGCCATTGTAACCTTGCATTACATACCGTTGTTCTGTACGAGTGGGTTCATTATATGTTCCATAAGTCTCTGTTTGTGTGTATCCCGAACTAGTAGTGGAGGTTGTGGTAGTGGTGGTTGACGAGCTTGTTTCAACTCCCATTCCGCCTAGGTTAAAGCTAACATTTACATTTGCCCCAACATCAGGGTCGTTAATATGAATGCCCATGTTGCCGTTGCTATTTCCGCTTGTAGTTGTGGTGGTGGTTGTGGTGGTTTGAACTCCTCCAGGAGCCGCACCATAAACAATAACACGTTGTGCGGGAATTGGTTGCATAGCTTGTGCAATAGGTACTTCGTTTAAAAATCGCACCACATATTCTCCTTTGTTGTTCTTTTTAATATTGAAACTTGTTTCGGTACCTTGGTTGAAATACAGGGTTTTATCGATTTCGCCAAGTTTCTGATCTTCAAAAACAATTTTAAGCTTATAGCTTGGTGCGGGCAAATCCGTAATCTTTACATTGGTTTCAGGATTCGTGTTTTGCAAAAGGCCATTCAAGATCACCTGAAAAGGTTCGCCCTGTTCAGTAAAAAAAATTAAATTTGAGAATTGGGCTTGCGAAGCTGTGAAAACACAGAAAACGGTCAATAAAAGTAGTAATCGTTTCATGAATAGTGAGATTGGTGAGTAAATAAAAAGCTAGTGTAGTTAAAACTGGCCACTAAAATACAACTTTCCGACATATGCAAATGTTGTTCCAAAAATTAAGCCCGAGGAATTCCATCGGGCTTAAAAAATCGTTCGATTTAAGTTTCACCAGTTCAAACTATTGCAAACCTTGCCCATGAGTTAACAGCCCCCTTCGGCAGCTTCTTGCTTTTTAACAACTGGGGCAACTTTAACTTCTTTTTTAGGCTTAGCTTGGCTTTTAACCAGTTGGGTAGAGTCAACTAGGGTGGCTGCCTTAAAATCGAGCAAAGGCATTTCTGCAGCTTTAAAATTGGCCATAGCCAATGAATCCTTTCCCATGAAAGCATAGAAACTTGAATAACCACCTGCTAAAATCCTCACATTGTCGAAACCGAGCTGTTTGAGCAGCAACCAAGGTGTGTTAGCTTGGTTTTGGCTATTACCATACAGGATTGTGGTTGTTTTTGCATCGTTAAGTTTCTCAAAAACCTCTTGAGCTTCGGTGGTAAGTATGCTGTTTGATGGAAGATTTACGGCTCCTTCGATGTGCCCTTTTACATAATCATAAGGTGTACGGATGTCAATAAAAACGTAATTGGCATCACCTTTGCCTTGGCTTAGGTTAACTGCATCTTGAGGTAATATTACCCCCTCCCCTTTTGCTAGATCGGCTAATGCCTCTTGCACTGTTTGTTTGTAAATAGGTTCTGAAGTGCGGCATATACTAATAGCTGCAATTAACAAAGCTATCAGGACAAGGACTACTATCAAATATTTCTTATTCATAATCTGTTAAAAGTTTAAGATTTATAATTAGCAGCCTCCTTCAGCAGATTGCTTGGCAACGGGTTGTGTTTTAACCTTAATAGGTTTCTTGGCATTTGGTTTATTAGCTGATCCTGTAACAGGTGTAGATGCACCTGTAAAAAACTGTTTGGCCGCCAATCGAAAAGTATAAAGGTCGAACTCAGCTTGTGATTCATTCTGATGCGGTGCGCTGGGTTTGATGATGGTTTGAAACCATCGGTTTAAGCCACCTTGCATAATAAGTAAATTCTTGACCCCCAATCGCTTATATATCATATAAGCTTGTTCAGCCACTATATCAGAATTTGAGAACAAAACCACTCGCTTATTTGGATCTGAAACTGTGGCTATGGAACCTTCAGTAATCAATGAATCGAATGGGATGTTGATGGCTCCATCCAACGAAAAATAGGTATAGTCTTTGGCTGTCCGCACGTCAACTAGTAACAAGGAAGGATCAGCACCAATAATTAATTCAGCAATTTTATCGGTGGAAACAAACCTTGTGTTGTCATGAACTTCGGAGAGCAATTCAAACGGGGTCAACTCTTTGTTGTCTTTTTGTTTTGGAATGAGCACAAGGCCGATAGCCAAAACAATTAATATAGGGGCAATTATAGCAAATCCTTTATTCATAGTCTATAATATTAATAGTCAACCTCTTTAATCTTTTTTTGAATAAGTGCTGTTACGTAAAAAGCCGTTACAGCAACAGCAGTAAGTATTAGCAGGAAAATAGCGGCTGGTATGCCAAGAACTTCATAAACAGTAATATTGCCAAGACTTCCTGCTGCAAAGAATTTTTCGAATAGCGGGAAAGCTTCCGAGAACAACAAAATGCCTAAAAACATTCCAAGGGTGTACATCATGGCATCAAGTTTACCGATGGCAACACCACAAAAGCTGGTGCCGGGGCAAAAGCCACCCATTATAAAACCTAGGCCCATAATCAGTCCGCCAACAATTGCAGAGTGTATAAACGTAGGGTGTATATAAATTTGACTAAGATCGATTAAGCCTAAGTAGCCAAAATAAAAAATGCCGAGTGCGGCAGTTACGGCTGCTGTAAAGAAGACTTTGAGTACAACAAAATCGTACCCATAAAATACTCCGGCCAATTTTCGAGAGCTCGAAAAGCCGGATGATTCAAGAACAAAACCGAAAGCAATACCAATTAAGACTGCTATTAAGTTGTTCCAAGCCGGATCTATAAATCCTTGCGATATCAATGGTCCTGTCATGTGTTCAAGTTTTTATAACGTTATATCCAGAGCTTCCTGAAAAAATAAGCGAATAGATAACCACCACCAAAGATGGCCATCATGGCAATGAAACCTCCCAATGAGAGGGCAGCCATACCGCTAAGGGCAGCGCCACTGGTGCAACCACGCCCAAACTGTGAGCCGATACCAAAGGCCAGTCCTCCTAGTAAAGCAAAAACAAGCCTTTTGCGCGAAGTTATTTTAGGAGAATGCTCAACCTTAAGCTTTAAGCGACCAGCCAATGCACCCGACACAAAGGCACCAGCCAAAATACCCAATACTTCAAACACCAACCAATTGCTCATTGGGCTAACATCATCGCTTAGAAACTGCCCCATATAATTGTTGTTGTGAGCATGGGTAGAGGCAACAGCATCAACAGCTGTAACAACGGTGCTTTTAACGGCACCACTGGCGCCCAAGCCTCTACCGGTAATATAAAAGGTAAGGAGCAGGATAAGCCCCAAAAGGAAACCTCCCAAATATGGGTTAAGGTATATTTTACTGCGATCTATAGTATTTTTTTGCATATTAAATACGTATTAATCAATACAAATAACGTGTAATTTGTCCTGCTTCAACCATAATAAATCGAAACATTAGCCCTCCAAATAGTATGAGTAAGGCAGGAACGGCAACAGGGATTTTGTATCCAAGCAATTCCAATACTTCAAGGGCTGCTGGAAGCAACAATCCCAAAAGCACCACAAACACCCAAAACGAAACGGTAAACTGTCCGCCAAGGAAAAGGTTGGCAGCTTCAATTTGTACAGCCGAACTTGCCAAGAAACCCATGAAAAGGTGTATGATAAAAAACAACTCGATGCCAATAAGCATCAAATCAATTTTACTCATCGTGCTGCGCTCAATATGATCTTTGGCCATCCACATGATGGTGGCAGCGGCGGTAGATAAACCCGACACCAAAAATAAAGGCCCCAATAACGAAGTGTTCCATAAAGGTCTGGCGTTGAACGCTGACAACAAAATACCGGTGTAAATTCCAAGGATGATGGCAAGGATGATGTTAGCCCAAGCAATAGAACGTCTATTGTTTCTTAACCATGCAGCAAAAGTATCTGTCCAAGTATATTTATTCAATAGGCCTTCAACCCATAAAAACAAACCTTTAGGGGCGTATTTGGCATCTTTAACAACTGCTATTAAATCGCGCAAGTACATAAACACCCAAGCCATGGATAATGGTGTGATAATCATTAATGTCCAAGCGCCCCATGACATTGGGGATTCAAGACGGATAACGGTGTAAAGTTGCCAAAAAAACAATTTATGCTTCAAATCTAAAAACAAGCAAAACAAGCCAATAATAAGTGCTGGAGGCACTAAAAATGCGGCCCATTTAACGGCAGTGGGCATTTCTTTTTCTTTATTTAAAAGCGTATAGAGCGAGGCAAAAAACAATATTCCTGCTGCTAGGCCACCAAGAAATAGGTAAACAGGTATTTGCCAATGCCATATGTTTAAGTAGGGATCAATATTCGGTATTGCCCGTCCACTTACAAATAGTTCTTCCTTCATACTTACTAGTTAAAAAAATTAAACTAAATAAAAAATTTGAGGTTTTGTTCCGGCTTCGGGAGCCAATTCCTTGTATTTCCTTTGTTTTAGGGCTTTAGAAACCTCACTGTCAGGATCTTCGAGGTCGCCAAAATACATACATTTGGTTGGGCAAACCGAAACACATGCGGGCAATTGTCCTTTTTCGACCCGGTGTAAGCAGAATGTGCACTTATCAACATATCCTTCTGGATGCGAGTAGCGTGCATCATAAGGGCAGGATTGAATACAGGCGCCGCATCCAATACATTTGATGTGTTTCACGGTTACAATTCCACCTTCTTCAAAGTGGCTGGCACCAGTTGGGCAGCAGCGCACACAGGGTGCATTATCGCAATGGTTGCAGCGTTCGGAGCGAAGTTCGAGCTCGAGGTCAGGATAAGTTCCATCCATTACCTCCACCACCCAATCGCGGCAATAACCAAAGGGTACGTTATTCTCAATTTGGCAAGCAACCACACAATCGCTGCAGCCTACGCACTTACGCGTATCTATTGCCATAGCATATCTCATACATTAGCCTCCTTCCATGGATTTTCTTTAATAAATGTTACAAAATTTCCACGCATACCTGTGCCTCCCATTATGGGGTCAAGCTTTACTTTTGTAATGAGTTCAGTATCGCTTGCACCAATTCCATAGGCATTACGCAACTTTGGATTTGTTTGCCCATAACCATGAACCATGTAAACAGAATCCCATCGGATACGCTCTGTAACTCTTACCTTTACGGGATAAGTTGATATTACGCCATCCTGGTTCTTCAGCCAGACCATTTGATCTTTTTTAAGGCCAAGCAAATCAGCAACTTTCGGATTTACCCACACATTGTTTTCTTTCATCAAGTCATGCAAATATGGGTTGTTAGCTGTTCGGCTAAAGGTATGCATGGGGGCCCTGCCATATATGAGACGGTAAAATCCTTCGGCAGGTTCCTCATGTGCTGTATAAACTGGCATCGGATCAAAACCAAGGCTTTCTAGCTCAGTTGAATAGAGCTCTATCTTGCCGGAAGCGGTTGGAAATGCATAATCTTGATCCGCTTCAAGGTATAATGCTGTGGCTTTTTCGGGGAAAAACTTTATTCCGGTGTTTTTCATCTCATCGAGTGATGAACCCACTTGCTTTAGTTGCCAATCGAGCACTTCCGAAAAATCGTTATAGTTATAGTAATCATGTAAGCCCAACCTTTCTCCAAGTTGTTTGGCAATCCACCAAGCTGGTTTTGATTCGTACAAAGGTTCAACAGCAGGCATGCGCAGGGCTATATTCGGAATGCGGCTGGTGGAAGAGCGAATCTGATCATAGCGCTCAAGGTACGTACATTCTGGCAATATCACATCGGCATACCCTGTTATATCCATGGGCATTGTATCAACAACCACCAAAAACTCAATCGCTTTTAAAGCCTCTTCCAAGCTTTTTTTATCGGGTATGGATATTGGTAAATTGGTGCCAGCAACAAACCAAGCTTTAATCTGGTATTCACCAGTTTGACCAGGTATTGAAGCTCGGATAAGCTCATTAGTTACGCCTGTTGAAGCTAATGGAAACTTTCCCTGCATTGGTTCTTTCCATCCCCATTTTGGTTCTGGATAAGCTGGTGCAGGAAACTTTGGAAGTTTAAATTCTTGTTTAAAATAGAAGCCACCACGGTTGCCCACCGAGCCGAACAAAGCGTTTAATATAGCCATAGCCCTTGTACGCTGAACATCATCGCCATACCAAGAAGCATGACGACCGGGGTGGACTATTACGGCAGGAGCAGCAGCGGCCATTGCCCTAGCGGTTGTTCTAATCAACTCAGGATCAATAGTGGTAATACCATAAGCCCATTCTGGTGACATGAGCTCTACATGCTTCTTAAGCGCTTCAAAGCCCGAGGTATATTTTTCTACATACTTTTTATTGTAAAGTTCCTCGTTTATAACCACGTGAATCCAAGCCAACAACAAGGCATTATCGGTAGCAGGTTTTATGGGTAGCCAATAGTTTGATTTACTGGCGGCTGTTGAAAAGCGAGGGTCAACAGTAATGATGGTTGCACCCCTATCAATGGCATCCGACATTTCTTGCACTTGGCTATTGTGCATGTTCTCACCAATATGTGAGCCTATCAGAACCAAACATTTCGTATCGCGAATATCTGTAGGTTCAGGTGAGCCTGCCCAACCACCGAAAGTGGCTTTCCAGCCAATATCGCGCGGCCCACGGCATTGTGCAAAAGCAGGTTCGGCAGAGGTATCAGAACCATAAGCGCTTAACAAATGCTCGAAATGAACCCCGGGGCCACCATGTTTAAAAAGGGCAAAACTCTCTGGGCCATACTTTTCAGCTATTTCTTTCATTTTTGAAGCCACCAAATTCAAAGCTTCTTCCCAAGAGGCTTCACGAAAGGTATCCGCATCAACACCTGGTACACGTATCAAGGGTTTTTGCAACCTATCTTGGTCATTATACATTCCAATGCCACCTGTTCCGCGCGGGCACAACCGACCATAACAATGCGGATCATCATCATTGCCAATCACTTTCAGTAATTTGCCTTTGTCATCGGTATAAGCCCAAGCTGCACATTTCCAAAAACATACTTCACAGTAGGTTGGAGAACGCTTGAAGCTGTTGCTGCCAGCTGCACCAAGTTTTAAAAGGTCGTCAACTACCGAAGAGCCCATTGCAATCCTTGAAAGCCCAGCAGCAGCGGCTATTCCCCCGAGGCCTAAAGTGGAAATCTTGATAAAATCCCTTCTGGTTTTCATTCGCTATATTTAATAATGTATTATAATTCAGTGTTTTATAAAAACTTCCAATCAAAATGCATGCATAAGATAAACCTTGTAAATAGTACCATTAGATAAGCTAATGAACAGATGCGCAACATAATCAATTGATTGTTCCTATATAAATATCAACATGTTTTACAATGACAAAAATAAGGATTTAGCTACAATTCTTGCATTTAAAATTTAGTATTCTTCTAAACACAACACATTGTAATACAAGTATATACAAACATTTAGAAGAATTCCAAACTACACAAATATAATAAACAGCTAATAATCAATTACTTAAATCACTTTTTAGAATCTATCTAAATTTCAGCAATAATTCTAAGATACTGCCCTAACAGCAACATGAGTTCCTAAATTCGCAGCACAAAACTATATCAACCCCATAACTTGTGTCAAACAATTTTTCGTTACGCTACTTAAACAGAAGGGCCTTCCTAAAAAAAGGTTTGTGGGTAATTGGGGTTGCCCTTTTGTATGGATTCGCAAGAATGGTTGAAAGCCAAAAAACACCACCAAAAACGCCGAAACGAATTGCCAAAGAATCCTTAGCTGAGGGTATCAACTTTTTTGATGAGGTAATTCTAATAAAATCAAAAAACACTATTACCGCATTTGAGGCAAAATGCACACATTTAGGTTGCCAACTCAAACACAGCGAAAACGGTATTATACGCTGTTCATGCCATGGATCAGGCTTTAACCAAATGGGTGAAGCTGTTCAAGGCCCTGCCTTTAAACCACTGAAAAAAATAGACATTAGTCTATCCGTTGATTCTCAATTGCTTGAAATAGAATTGCCATGAACCTCACTATAAACTTCAGGCAGCAAACAGTCAAGCTGTTAAGCTTATCCGGCCAAATTGCATTAGCCTCATTTTTGGTATGCATTACCACAGGTGTTGCATTGGCTATACCTTATGATGTTAGTCATCCATTTGAATCGGTTTCGCTTTTGGTACTTACCAACCCTTGGGCAAGCATGTTCAGAAACATGCATTATTGGAGTGCCCAAGTTTTCACCATCATGAGCCTGGTTCACCTTTTAGAGCATGAAAACAGGCGAACAACAAAAAAAATAAAAAATGCTGTTTGGGTAAGGTTAACAATTTCAATACCAATCATCTTTTTTGTAATGATAAGCGGTTTTATTCTAAAAGCCGATGCCGATGCATTGCAAGCACGTCAAATTATTGGCAGTTTATTCCTGGAAATCCCAATCATAGGGCAAACACTTAAACATGCTTTAATTGGCCAAGAGAACAGTTTTCAGATTCTCTATGTCCACCATATTGCAACTGCGTCAATTTTTCTGCTCGTAATAATTGTTGAACACGCAAAAATTGTTTGGCCAAGAGTTTCCATAACGACTTCGGTACTACTTTTCACCATAGCCTTAAGCGTTTTCTTACAGGCCCCGCTTCACAATGGTTTGTCGGATATGCTTATGGGTCCATGGTATTTTATTGGATTACAAGAAATTATGCACTTTACCTCCTACCCTATCCTTTTATGGCTAGGCCTAATTGCGTTTTTCGGTTTGGTGTTTTTGCTACCCAAAACCAATGGAAAAAATTATCGAATCCTTTCAAGACTCTTGATTGGGCTTTTGATAGCATATGCACTTGTTAGCCTACATGCCTTCTTTTTCAGGGGAGCTAACTGGGTATGGGAAGTACCGAGCCAAAGTATAAGAGGAGGTTCAAATAGTGTAAGCTGGAATCCAATTTGGCCAACAGACACCACCTTTAGACGCAATGAATTATATGATGCCACTATCAAAAAAGAATCCTGCCTTGGTTGCCATTCGGGTATGAAAGGGCTTTCTGATTCGCACAAGCCTAGCGTAATTGGCTGTGCATCATGCCATGGCGGTAATACATGGGCTACCACAGCAAAAAATGCCCACAGAAACATGCGACTTATCCCCGGAAACCTTTCAGATGCACACCAATCATGCGGTCAACAAGCATGTCATCAGCAAATTACAACAAATATTCATACAAGCTTGATGGCAACATTATCGGGAATGATTTCGGTTGATAGATGGGTTTTTGGTGAGATAAATTCTCCAAGCCAACTGTGCAGCATTAGCGACCTTACCGATTCGCCAGCCGATAAACACCTGAAGAATCTGTGTGTAGGTTGCCATATTGGTGCCCAAAAGTCGGTTCCCGGAACAGCACATTACCTTGAAAAAGGAGGAGGCTGCCTCTCGTGCCATTTAAACTACACACCTGAATTGGATAAGGAAGTTAAGCAGTATTATGCAAAAAAAACTTCTAAACTTCCTGGCGAGCATCCAAATCTCACATTACATGTTACAGATGATAAATGCTTTACATGCCACAACCGTTCAGGCCGAATAGCTACGAACTATGAAGGATGGTCAGAAACCCGATTTGACACCACACAAGCCAAAGGTAATCCAACGCTTAAAATAATTGAGAAAAATCGGGTATTTACAAAACAAATACCTGATGTACACCATGTTGCAGGTATGAACTGCATTGACTGCCATACAGCTTTTGAGCTTATGGGCGATGGAAACCTGTATAAGCATAAGGAAGATGCTGTAAAAACCAAGTGCGAAGACTGCCATACTACACAAAAAGCCGCTGTTAGAAAACTTGATGAAATGGATCGCATATCGCAAAATATTATAGCATTGAATAAATATCTTGATAAAAAAGCAAGCTACGTAAAGCAGTCGGGATCGGACATAAATTACACCAATGTGTTTAAAGACTCGCTTCATAGGTTGTGGCTTACAACAAAAAACACAGGCAAGAGACTGCCAATCAAGCCAAGCCTATCGGTTTGTACTTCTACCCTTGCTCACAAAACCTTGTCGTGCAATGCCTGCCATTCGTCATGGGCTCCTACATGCCTGGGTTGCCATAACACTTACGATGCGAAAGCCCTTGGTTTTAATCACCTTCTGAAGGTAGAACAAACCGGGACTTGGATAGAACATATTGGGCTATATGATGCCAGGCCACCTACGCTTGGTATCCGAATGATGGGAAACCAAAAAGAAATCATTCCATTTGTACCTGGCATGGTTCTTAGCATTGACCAATCACCTTTTAAAAAATCTAATCCTTTTGTTTTCAATCGTTTATTTGCACCCATTTCACCGCATACCACGCACAAATCACGGAGTTGCGCCTCTTGCCACAGCAATCCGGTAGCATTGGGTTATGGCGACGGCGAGCTTACATTTCAACACGAAGGCAAACTTGGAAGATGGAAGTTCGAACCAAAATATGCCAATAATAAATACGATGGCTTACCCGAAGATGCATGGATAAAATTCATGAAGCCAACACAAGAAGCTAATAGTACCAGGCTACAACACCGTCCGTTTACGGTTGAAGAGCAAAGGGCGATATTGCTGGTGGGCAGTTGCCTGACTTGCCACTCAGAAACAAGCCAAGTTATGCAGCTTTCGTTAAATAACTGGGCCGAAGTGCTTAAAAAAAGAAAGAAGGCCTGTATTGAGCCTTCTTACTAAAAGAAATTGATTACCAATCGTTTAATGCTTTACAACTTTTGTTAAGTAATTGCCATTCTTACTTTTAAGCTGTAGAATATAAAGCCCACTTTTAAGAATAGCAGTAGGGATTTCGAGGGTGGATTTTCCGCTTCCTTGTTGAATAAGTTGGCCCGAAACGCTTTTCAATTCGAATGTAAAATCCTGTTCATTGGGAATTGAAACGCGCAATTCTTCCGAAAACGGATTTGGCCAAATACGGGCAATTAGGTTTTCAACTTGGCCAATCCCAACATTACTTGAGGGCACAGCCATTGATACAGTGCTGGCAAGGCTAGCAGCAACAAGGTTGCGTGCTAACTTCATACTATTTACACTTTGACCGATTACATCAGAAGGAGTATGAATAAACGGGCTATAGTTTTGATCATCTTCAAAAGGGAAAATTCCCATATAACCATATCTGTTAAACGAAGTATGATCGCTATCGCCACCAGTCAAATTTCCTATATTAACCTGAAAATCAGGCAAATAAATAGCTGCAACATCCATATAAAAATCAACCAGGGACTGGGCTGTGGCTGGTGCGATAATATCGGTTTGAGGCTCTTCACCAGGTTTTACATAAGCTATCATATCAAGGTTATAATAACCTAAAATATTCATGCCCTGTAACTTACACAACCTAACATAAGCATCGCTCCCAACAAGGCCAATTTCTTCGGCTCCAAATGCACAAAAAATAATCGTGCGGTCAAATTCATATTGACTCAACACACGTGCTGCTTCAATTACACCCGCAGTACCTGACGCGTTATCATCGGCACCGGGTGCGCTTCCCCAAAAAGCATAAGAGTCATAATGACCGCCAATTACCACAAACTCATCGGGATAAAGTTTTCCGGTGAGTGTAGCTATCACATTATCGCTCGATTCGCCATTTGTGGTAGGAAAATCCTGGATTTCAACTGATAATCCATAGCTTTGAAACTTCTCAGCAATCCAATTTTGGGCTTGAACAGCTTGTGGCGTATTGAACACACGCGTACCATAATCTTGAAGATGCTGTATAGTTTCAAGTATTTGAACGGTATCTATCTCATCAATAAGGTTATAGATTTGATCAAACGTATCAACTTCAAAATTAAAACTTCTGTAAGCTTGCTCAACTGAATGGCTTGTAACTACGTTATTTCCATTATATAAAGCACTTAGTTGTGCATAAGTGTTGATAGAAAACAGAACGTAAATCGCTAAAAAGATTTGTTTCATGATAAAATAGTTTAGTTTGGTCAGGCAACAAAATTAACAGAATTATTTGGACTTCTAAAAATTCAACTTTTGCTTTGTTATGGTTGGGCAGGGCCACCATTGGTACTCAATTTAAACCCCAAGGCTTCGGGGCTGGTTTCGGCAGGCTCAACCCATCGTAATTACAACTGTAAACAGCAGTTTTATCCCGCACAAGGTGGCCGCATGCCTCGCCAAAGCGAATTTGAAGAACTTTCCTTATGTATTTAACAAAAAAAACCCGGGAAGTTGCCCACCCGGATTTACCACTCACAGAACCCAATGAAAAATCTACTTTTCCAGAGTGTTTGAAGCGTCGAGTACCCAATGATTATAGCCGCCTTCCAAAACCATAACATTTTGATACCCAAGCATATCATGTAAGGCATAATAAGCAACTGCAGCCAGGACACCAGAGTTGCAATAAATTACAACATCTTTATCGGCAGTTAATTCATATTTGGCAACCAAAGATTCTATCTCGGGTTTTGCTTTGTATGATCCATCGGCATTTAAAAATTCTTTATAGTTTATGCTAATGGCTCCGGGTAAATGGCCTTTGCTTTTTTTATCAGCATCTTCACCTTTAAACTCTTCAATTTTGCGTGTATCAACTACTAACACGGGGCCAGCAGCTAATTTGGTCTTAAAATCGGCAATAGTAATTAATTTTCCGGTTTTTACATTGGGCGTAAAGGTAACTGCATTCTTTTTGGTAACGGCAGCGGTTAGCGGCAAACGGTATTTCTCGAATTCTGCCATAACCTTGGTCATGATTTTAACATCTTTGGCACCAATGTAAGTAAGTAGAAAATAGATGGTTGAAGTGTATTTGTTTGAACCATCATCATATAAAACTACACGCGACGACTCAGAAATACCCTTTGAGCCAAAGAATTTCGCCATTTCATCGGTGCTTTTAAAAATGCCATCTGGTTTTCCATTGAATAATTCTTGTGGAAAAATGTTGATGGCACCTTTAATGTGTGATGTTGCATAATTTGAAGCCCTATCACAATCAACAACTACCAAATCCTTATCGGTTTTTAATAGTTCGCTAAATTCTTTAACGGTAATAAGGGCAGCTGAAAGCTGAAAGGTGGTAAAAATTGCCAGTAGTACACTAAATATTCTTCTCATAGCTATATCAGGTTATTTAATTTTAACTTGTAACTGGATTGAAAGGCAATCATTGGGAATTTCATTTTGAGCAGTTTCTTCGGCCTTATATAAATAATTGATTTGCAAACGAGTCCAATCATTTAGAAAATAATTAAGACCAAAAGTCACGATGTTTTTAATGTCGCCATCCGTGTTCAAATCTGGGTCATAGGATTCGTACTTAACAATGGGCTGTAAATTCCATGGGGTCATATAGCCAGCCATTACAAAATAACCTTCGCGGTTAATGCTGCCTATTTTAACTTCCGGAGTTGTTCCGCAACCACCGCCAACTGTGTAAGAGCCTTTGTTTTCGCCATGCAAATACTCAGTTTGTAGCATAAAGTTGCCAAATTTGAACTCAGCATCAACACCATACAGCGTTTTCTCATCATCTTCGGTAGCGGTTTCGTCTTGCGATTTTTGTTTTCCAAACAAATAGCTTCCACCAATACTTAAGTGATTATGCCATGGGGTTAATACAATTCTACCTGAATAGTTTTTTCCCATATTATTATCAAGCACACCCAGTCCGGTACCATTTGTAATAGCCACACTGTATTTAAACAGGTTATAAGATTGCCATCCAAAAATGTTCAATGTATCAGAGTTTCCCAAAGCCATAGCACCTAAGTCGCGGTTGGGTGAGGTTAGCTCATCAACAAACATTGAACGGTTAATGGTATGGAGTCCGTTGCAAGGTGTATTAAGTTCAAGGCTTACAGGCGATTTAAACGAACCTGCCGAAAACTTTGACCAATGCCCAAGACGTTTGTATGTAACAAAAGCATCGAGTAGGAAAGGATTTCCTGTAAAAAATGAACTTGTTTCAACCAATACATAATAATCAATATCGTAAGGTATGCTACCAGCAACTCCAATACGCGCGCGATTGAATTTAAAGCTACTGGCATCTAATGAGTTGCCAGTAACCGATTCACCGTTATAATTATAATCAAATTGAGGTTGGAAGTAACCAATAATTTTGGCTCCATCGCTACCTCCTGAAGGCTCTAAACATCCTTGTGCAAATGTTGGTATTTCAAAAATTGCGAGGATTGCGATTAAAAAAACTATTTTTTTCATATTTTAGGCAATAAAAAAGGGTACAACGCTACCGTCATACCCTATTATTATTCTATATAATTATTTACCAGTTACTACAGGGAATGATGCAGCACTTTTGAAAACGGTTTTGTTTGCAGCTTTAAGTGCATCGTAAACAAGTGCATTAGCACCAAATTTAATACTCTTGGTTTTGTAGCCCAAAACATTAAGCCAAGTTGTAACAAAGGATGAGGTCATACCGGTATAGCAATAAACCAGTGTTTCTTTGGTTGGGTCGAATCCGGCAATTTCATTATTAGCCAAGGTAATTGGATTGATGCGAACAGCTCCATTAAAGTGACCGAAACCAGTATAGTCAGCATCTGACCAGTAATTAACAATGGTATAGTTTGCTGGGGTGGTTAAAACGGCAGTTGGATCAACAGGGCTAAATCCGGCAGCCAAAACGGCAGCAATGCGCTCATCGAGGATGGTTTTGCCATCGGTGCTAGTTGAAGTCCATGATGGGGTAGCATAGGTACCGGGAGTTGGGGAAGCTGTAGTTACCCAATTAGCATGTCCTTGTGCTTGGTTGCCATTGCCAATAACGGTTGTCCAGGGACCAGAAAAAGTTGAATTCCATGCGGCCATACCAAATTTTAAAACTTTGGCAGTACTGTAACCTGAAAGCCTCAATGCCATACAACCAACACCTGCAGTTTGGCCTGTTGCGCAAACAACCAAAATTGGCTTGTCAGTCATGTTTTTGGCTGTAACCAAAATATTAGGCAATGTAGAGTTAACAGCGTTTTTAATGTGGCCAGCAGCAAAATCGGCGGCAGGACGAATATCAATAACGTGCATACTTGGAACTGAATAACCAGCTGCTGAATCAACAATACCACCCAAACGGGTCAATTTTGCATCGGCAGTCCAAGTATCCAACATTTTTGGCAAATCGAGGTTGTTGGCAACCATATACGTTTGCAAAGTTGTGAAATTACCCGTTACAGTGGGTTCTTCATCTTTTTTACAACCAGTGAAAACCATTACTGGAACTAAGGCCAGAATCAGAAAATACTTCATTAACTTGTTCATAATAAGTAGATTTTAGTAAATTAATAGTGTTAAATAAACGTTCATTGGGTTATTGGAAAACAAAACTGATTTCCGCTTACAAAGGTAAACTAGCCAAGCATGCAACTTTTAACATGTATAGGTAATTAGCTTGGTTTAAACAAGACATATACACAGATAAAAACTGACCTATGTCAGCTTTTTTCATGATTCACATAGCAAAATCAAGTAAAAAGCTTATATTTGCAAAGACCCGAATCATAACCTATGCGCGATAATCCATCCAAAGGCCCCAGTTGTTTTGTTGAGAACCAACACGTTTCATGCTTCGAGCTATTAACCGAAGACGAAAAGCAGTTAATAGAATTGAATAAGCTGGTAGTTAGCTATAAGAAAGGTGAAACCATTGCCAAACAAGGTTCATTTGCATCACACATCATTTTCTTGAACGAGGGGCTTGTTAAAGTTTACCTCGAAGGAAATCCGAAAGACCTAATTTTAAAGATTGTACCATCTAACCATTTAATTGGCCTTCCTTCCATTTACGATGGCAACAATCGTTTTATTTATTCCGTTGCTACTTTCAGCGATTCCAGTGTTAGTTTGATTGATATCAGCCTTTTTAAACAATTGCTTAGGAGCAATCCTCAATTTGCCATGAAGATTATCAACATCCTAAATGAAGATACTGCTTTGATCTATGGAAGGTTTTTTTGCTTGACCATGAAACAATCGCATGGCCGAGTTGCTGACATCCTTTTGTGCCTTTCGCAACGGGTGTACAAATCAAAACGGTTTAAATTGGCTATCTCACGCAACGATTTAGCCGATCTTACAGGCTTATCCAGCGAAAGTGTGATTCGAATTATTAAAGAATTTAAAGATGATGGATTGATAAACCAAGATGGTAAAATTATTGAAATTGTTGATTTTGACCGACTTGAGAAAATAAGCAGTACAGCTTAGTCTTGTTTGCTGCGTTTATCGCCACGAGGCTAAGTATTGGTCTCTACGCCATCAATTAGCATGATTTTGCCGTTCATACATATAATAATGTATCATGTTGAAGGATTAGGGGGCATTACGCACTATGATAGCCTTTCAATCGGAGTTACACCAATTGCACAAGTTTATAACACTCCGCAAGTCTAACTACTTCAGTATCCCCCTAACTGGTGGATTTAGGTAGCGTAAAAAATGAATGCTTGGGCGAAGTCTTTGTAAAACTTAGCTCTAAAACAATGGCATACTGCTCACAAGACTTACAAACCAATAGGTAATACGAGCGCAAAGGATTGGCGATGGCAATATAGATTTCAAACCATTCACTAAGCTGCACAAAACATCAAAACATAATAGGATTAAACAATTTATTTGTAATTTGCGCCACCGTTTTCGTCAGGTTTGTTCAATTAAAAATCGGCCACATGATTAAACAATTAATGAGTAGTATAAAATGGCATAGGGCAATTATCTATGTTACCGTGGTAATTTCATTTCAACTAACTAATTTTATTAACGTTACAGCGCAAAGCGATACATTATTAGTTAAAAAAAGGGAGCTAAGTTTCACGAGTCCATTCGAAAAAGAGGTTTTTAAAAATCTAGCACAGGATAGTTCTTTGCATTTCATGGCGAAACTCTTGCTAAGCCCATCGAATCCAGAAGATAGCCTATTATTGACTCAGATAGAATCATCCATCAACCAAATAGTTGAAGTGTACAACAGCCCAAGCATGCTTAAAAAGAAACCTGGTAAACGGCTTGATTTACTTACAAAAGAGATACATAACAAATTCTTTAAAGTTTACAAGGATGATGCTGACTTTGCTGACATTTTTAAAACAGGTCACTTTAATTGTGTGGGAGGCACAGGGCTTTATGCATTAGTGCTAAAAAAACTTGAAATACCATTTGCCATCAAAACCCCTCCGGGGCATGCATACTTAGTGGCTTATCCAAGATCCGAAAACATAATGATCGAAAGCACTGATGCTATTAATACCACCATAAGTTATTCTTCAGCCTATCGTGAAGACTTTGTTAAAAGACTGCTCGAAATGAAAATAATAGACTCAAAAGATTACCGGTCAATGTCTGTTGATCAATTATTTGAGCAGCACTTTTACAAATCAAAACCTACATCTTTATCAAACTTGGCTGGTGTGCTCTATATAAACAAGGCTGTGGCGTTCCTTGAGGATAAAAAATACGCTCAAGCCTATCCTTTAATGGAAAAGGCCTATTTCCTTTACCCATCAAATCATCATGAAGATTTACTGGTGCTATTATGGGGCTTGCAATATGACATAATGGAAAAAAACAAACCCGAAGTTTATGGTCTAATTGCAAAGTTAAGCCGCTGCAAAAAATATGGTATAAATGCCGAGAAAATAGATGGGATTTTCAACGATTTCATACAAAGCACTTTACATGATTCAGGAGATACAACACTGTTGATCAACGGTTTCCATCATATCGATTCCACGCTAGCTGACACAAGCATTCAGCGCATGATTCGAATTGCATTTTATACCGAACTTGGTAGATATTACTATTTCCAATCGAATTTCGACAAGGCACTTGACAATGTGTATAAAGCCTTAATATTAAAGCCAAAAAGCCAGATGATTACAGGTATGGCAAAAGATGCGTTCTTCAGGCTAATTTCGGTCAGTGAATCTATACCCAAAATTGAACCCATAATGGATCTTTATTTGATGAAGTATCCCAACCTTAAAGAAATACCTGATATAAAACGTGTTTTACTAATTCTATACATAGAACAAAGCGGAGCCGAATTTTCGATGGACAATCCGGATAAAGGACATGAGTATTTACAAAAGTTTGAGTCGCAATATTCGCCAGAACTAAAAAACGAAAAAACCACCAACATGATAGCCTCTACCTATGAAGAATGTTGTTTATACTATTTTAGGCATCAAAAAAAGAAACAAGCGCTACAATATATAAACAAGGGGCTAGAGTATGCACCAAATAACTTTGATCTACAAAAGAAAAAAAAGTACCTAGAAAGCCTCTAATTTGATTTATAACTAAATGCTATATCTTTGGTAGCATTCAGAACCAGGATGTTACGATATGGTGTAATGTAGTGTGCCTTAAGTTGGAAGCGTTCCATTAAATTGCCTTTACCAACATAAAACTCCCATTTAGCTTCGCCGTTTTTAGTTTGTAGCTTCAGCCATTGTTGCTCAGCCTTACTGTATTGGTAGAATTTAACCTTGCGCTCACCTCCTGATAACATGGCTTTTACAATGTATATCCCATCAAATGCGGTCTTATCTTGTGTCTTAAAAACTATATGAGGATACTTGGTTAGTTTCTTTCCATCGCGCTTATATTCCTTCAATCCAGGTTGAGGCTCGCCATCTTTGTATTCCAATTCAGCCATCAACTCTCCTGTATCCCAGTACATTTTGCGCAGGCCATTCCGCTTTCCATTGGTATAATTTGATACGAGGTAAGGCTTTCCATTCTCATAATAAATGGTTTCAGTGCCACTTTTTTTGCCATCTTTATACATAAAAGCAGCCTGACAGGCACCGGATGGATAAAAGTTTTTGGCAGGACCATCATACTTTCCATTCTTAAAGGTAATTTCAAGCTTAGGTTTGCCGTTTTTAAAAAAGGATTTAGAAACACCGTTTTCAACCGGCACTATCGAATCATACGTTCCATCAGTAAGTTTCTTGGGTCCAATGCCTTCGCGATCGCAGGAAGTAAATACCACAAGTATTAATACACTTATATAAAAATTAAGAACCCTAAAATACATTGGTAGCTAGGTTTAGTGATTTAAGGCTGTAAAACTAAAAAAAATTTCAACTAAAACAAACAAGCACTTAGAAGTTCATTATACATTTATACATTATCACCAATAAATCAGCCAAATAAGATCTATATATACATCTATTTATACCTAAAATTTGCTAAATTAAAATCGTTACGGTCATGAACCTCATTCACTCAAAATAACGATACCATTGTTAAAATCTTCGTCCAAAATTCAGTATCTAATTATATATCAAACGCTTCACTTTAACTTCATCGGTATTCTTTAATACCACCAAATACACACCTTTCGGAAGGCCTTCGGGTTGCCAGGTTATACTATAATTGCCAAGTGCTCTAAATCCATCACCAAGACTGGCAACTCTTATCCCATTCATATTCCAAATTTCAAGCACAACATTTGACAACTTTTGCACAGTATATTGAATAGTTACAAATTTCGAAAAAGGATTAGGACTCATACTATTCAAGCTTAGGCCCTGCATAAGTTGTTCATCAATTCCTGCCGACATTTCAGGGCTCCCAGCTTCTTTCCAAGCTGTGTAAATCAAACAAGCCAACGCATGCGAAGCGTCTTCAAAAAATTGATTTGTACAATGCTTGGTGCGTTGCCAAAGTGCTTGTTTATATGCTGTACTGTTTGTATTGCTGTTGATGGTTTTGGCATAGTCATCGGCTTGTAAAATCGTATCAACGTAGGAGTTGCTTTGATAGATATACTCAAAAACGTACGCATTTACATTGCTGACATAAGTGGCTGGACTTCCCTCATAATCAATTTGATTGATGTAAGTATTGATCATGGCCGATTCATATCGGGAGTGTATTCCACCATTACCTGTAAACTGTCCGTTGTAATTGGCTGTAACGTGCAATGGCATATGGCCATCAGCCACATAGTGGCCAAGATCAGCGGCCACCAGAACAGCTTTATTCCAATCATGCCTTACGAAACATTGCTTCAATGTATCATATGCAGTTAGTGTAGCCCACGGAAGGGTTCCATTATCAACCACAAAGCTACTTCCATAAATATCGAGGACTGAATCCAAGGTTTGTGGGATACGTCCGGTTTGTACAAATACCTCATAATTGTCAATATCAATGTAATGCTTTGGACCCTCGGTAGGATCTTCACTTTTGCGATAATCGGCATCAGATGCATGATCGGCCAAGGTTGAGGCCCAATACTCAAATTGCTGCATTTCGATGTTGTACGAAAGGTTTGCATCATGGTTGATACGCCGATGGCCTGTACTTCCCCAAGCGCCTATCAAAAGGCTAAGTAGCACAATTAGAGCTATATAGAAATGTCGATTACGAGTATATATCATAAAATCAATAGTTTGTGATTCAAATGGAAAGCTAAAGGCTTTTATCCGATTAGGCTGTTCTCGAGTACCAATCCATCGTAAGCAAGGTAAACATTCGGGGGAAGGCTGTTAGCAACCTCGGCATGCAGGCCAAGCTTATGGCTGATATGCGTTAGATAGGCATTCTTAGGTTGCAGTATTTCAATTATTTGCAAAGCTTCCGATAGATTAAAGTGCGAAATATGGGGCTTGATACGCAAAGCATTTATCACCAAAACATCAAGGCCTTCGAGTAGCAATAAAGATTCGGGTGGGATGTAGGATGTGTCGGTAATATAGGCGAAGTCACCAACCCTAAACCCGAAAACTTTAAGTTTATGGTGCTGAACCTCAATAGGTATAACACGGATACCGCAAACATCAAAAGGAACACCATAAATAGTATGAAGCTTTATTTCAGGAACACCCGGATATTTGTTTTCGGCAAAGGCGTAATAAAAATCGCGCTTAATGTCATCATGTACCTCTTTTGCGGCATACACATCAATAGGAGCCTTCCGCACGTAATTAAAAGCCCTAATATCGTCGAGGCCACCAATATGATCCTTATGACCATGCGTAATAAGAATAGCATCAATGTGTTGCACCTGGTGGGTAAGCATCTGCTGCCGGAAATCGGGACCCGTATCAATAATAAGGGTTTTACCATCTATTTGCAACATGATAGATGATCGCAGACGTTTATCGAGTGGGTTTTCTGATGAACACACTTCACAATTACAAGCAATTACAGGAACACCTTGTGAAGTACCTGTACCTAGGAACGTTATTTTCAAGCGACAAAATGAATTGGTCAGTAAAAGTAGTTTATTAATGCCTTTTAGCATGCTATAGTCGAAAAAACTTTTCAAACCCATCGTTATATCCGGGTCTGTTGAAGCTTTTTCGCTAATTTTACGCCATCTTTGTGGAATTCTAACTTTCTTCGCGTGAAATTTGCCTACAATATACGTAAGTATTTCGGAAAAAGGGTCATAAAAAGCCTTATGAAACACTTGCAAGCCCCATTGCAATATAACGGGTATGTAAAAGCTACACGTATAGCTATTTTGTATCTGATTGATAATGATGATTCAGTAAAAGCTACTACACTACTTGAACAAGAATTTGCCGCGGATGGTAAGAAGGTACACAAGATAGGTTTTACAACCTCTAAGACCCTACCGGCCAACTTTACACCCAAAGGAGGCTCTGAATGTCTTTGTACGAGCGACTTAGCTTGGAATCTAGTACCATTGCCTTCTCGAACAGGTTCGTTTTTAGATGAATCATACGACATTTTTATAAATGTAAGCCCAAGTGATTTAATCGCTATGCAATACCTTTCTATCAAGTTTAAAGCTGGTTTAAAGGCTGGCCCTGCAGCCTTGGGCAACGAAAAAATCTATGATTTACAGGTAGCTTATGAATCAGGGCAACCCATTGAAGACTTTACCAAACACATCATACATTATTTAAAGTTAATAAACCAATAACCATGTATCCCAATTTAACCGGAACGGGTGTAGCGCTCATCACACCTTTTACTCGAACGAATCATATTGATTTTAAGGCACTTTACAACCTCATCAACATGATAATTGATAACGGGGTTGACTATTTGGTACTCTTGGGCACCACTGGCGAATCACCAACAATAAGCCATCATGAAAAAGAAGAATTGTTGGGATTTGTAAAAAGCACCAATGCTGGCAGGTTGCCTTTGGTGCTTGGTGTTGGCGGAAACAACACCAAAGCCTTGGTTTGTGAATTGAATGGAACTGATTTCGAGGGAATTGATGCCATATTATCAGTTTCACCCTATTACAACAAACCTAAGCAAACGGGGATAATCGAACACTACAAAGCCATTGCCGATGCGAGTTCCAGACCCCTAATTATGTACAATATACCAGGACGTACCGGCAGCTTGATGCTACCAGAGACCTCCCTAAAACTTGCAGAACATCAGAACATTATGGGAATCAAGGAAGCCTCTGGAAGTATTGACATCATTAGCCAAGTGTTAAAACACAAACCAGAAGGCTTCTATGTACTATCGGGTGACGACAACCTGACCCTTCCACTGATTGCTTTAGGTGCCGATGGAGTTATTTCAGTAGTTGCCAACGTTTTACCTTCATTAACATCAGAAATGATTAGGTTAGCATTGGTTGGAAATTTTGAAGAAGCGCGCAAAATACACTATCAACTTTACGATTTTGTAAACCTGTTGTTTGCTGATGGAAGCCCTGGTGGAGCCAAAGCAGCCCTTAGTAGTTTGGGCTTGTGCAATAATTACCTACGTTTACCACTTGTTCCCGTTAGCTCAGAACACCGTCAAAAAATTGCCAAACTATACAAACACTTACTCCAAAACTGAAAGATCAATTTATTATAAACCATGAAAAAATCAATTTTACTTCTATTCCTTTTGGTAATGCTTGGCCATTTTGTGAATGCCCAAGCGCTTGATGCATCCAAAATATTGGCCGAACGCGGCGAAGTTTATTTTACCTTCACTTTTACCGACCCTTCACAACTACTTGATTTATCAAAAGCTATTTCGATTGACGCCTTTGATAAGGGTTTAGTTAAAGCTTATGCCAACCGCAAAGGTTTTGATAAGTTTTTATCGTATGGTTTGGATTATACCGTTTTACAAGCCCCCGGACTGAGTGCGCCCCAACCAATGAGCGATTACAAATTTGCGAAAGGCACCAACGATTGGAACACCTATCCTACTTATCAAGGGTATTTGGATATGATGAATGCTTATGCCACCAATTATCCCAACCTATGCCAGATTGTTGATTTTGGCACCTCCGGTGAAGGCCGTAAGCTTTTGACAGCCAAGGTAAGCAGTTCAGTAAATACCGCTAAGCCACAGTTCTTTTACACTTCGAGCATACATGGTGATGAAACTGGAGGTTTTATACTCTGCTTACGGTTAATTGATTATTTGCTAAGCAATTATGGAACTGACCCAAGGATTACAGCTATAGTTGACAATACCGAAATCCTAATTAATCCTTTGGCCAACCCCGATGGAACCTATGCTGGTGGAAACAACTCCGTTTACGGAGCCACACGCTTCAATGCCAATTCGGTAGATATTAACCGTAATTTCCCTGATCCCGCAGATGGGCCACATCCCGATGGTAACCCTTGGCAACAGGAAACGATTGAATTTATGGATTTTGCCACTGCCAACCACATCACGGCCTCGGCCAACTACCATGGCGGTGCCGAATTAATGAACTATCCATGGGATACCTGGAGCCGTTTAGCTGCTGACGACACATGGTGGCAACTCGTATCGAACGAATATGCCGATACCGCTCAAGCAAATGGCCCAACCAGCTATTTCAATGATTTTGGCACCGGTGTTACCAACGGATATGCTTGGTATCGAATAACAGGCGGCCGTCAAGATTATATGAACTATTTCCAACAATGCCGCGAGGTAACCATCGAGGTTTCAAATGCAAAACTTTATCCAGCAGCACAATTGCCAACCTTATGGGAGGCCAATTACCGCTCGATGTTAAATTATATCGAACAAGTTAACTTTGGCATTAAAGGCATTGTAACCGATTCAATAACAGGCAATCCCATTAAAGCCATGGTGTTTGTGAAAAACCATGATATCGACAGTTCGATGGTATTTTCAGCCCTACCCTATGGCAATTATCACCGGCCAATTGCTGCCGGAAACTGGACTTTGGAGTTTTCAGCGCCTGGCTATGTTTCAAAAACCCTTTCTAATATCAGTGTTGCCAATTATAACCTAGTTACCAAGGATGTGCAATTGCGGCCAATTGGGGTATGGGCAGGATTTACTGCAAATGCCACACAAATAGAAGCTGGCGGCTCCGTAAACTTTGTTGACCAATCGGTTGGCGGTGCAACCAATTGGGAATGGACTTTTGCAGGTGGAAATCCAAGCAGCAGTACCATCCAAAACCCAAATGGCATAGTATATTCAACAGAAGGCGTTTATGATGTAACCCAAAAAGCTTGGAATATGCAATACAATAACACCTTAACCAAAAAGCATTTTATTTTGGTGGGCGATCAGTATTTGATGGGAAACCAAACACAAGCCACTACCTGCCAGGGAAATTTTTATGACGATGGTGGCCCTGATTACAATTATACACCCAACTATCACAAAACCATTACGTTTGTACCTGCTGAGGTTGGAAAAAAAGTTCGGGTTATTTTTAACTCATTCAACATTGAAAGCAGTACGAATTGTACGGTGGATTATTTAAAGATATATAATGGCTCAACTACTTCCTCGCCTTTAATGGGCGCCTATTGCGGTACAACTTCACCGGGCAATGTGGTTTCGAGCAGCGAAGATGGAACTTTGACCTTTGAGTTTGTTTCCAACAATTTTGGTAGTGCACCCGGTTGGGATGCCTCCATTAGCTGCGATTCAGGTGTTGGCATTGCTACTCAAATAAAGCCTATTTTTGAAATTGGACCAAACCCCGCCAAAGATGCAGTAAAAATTGAAACCAACTCCGTTGGATTATTGCTAGTTTACAATGCAGCTGGTCAAGTAATAACTAGCCAAACTATTAACAATGAACCAACCACACTACAAATTGGCCATTGGAATCAAGGGATATATTTAGTTTGCTTTAGAACCGCTGACCAAACTATTTATCGCAAGCTCATTAAAAACTAAATCATTATATACCAATGAAAAAGCCGCTTATTAAGGCGGCTTTTTTGTTTTTTGGAAATCACATGCCAGCTTAGCTACCCCTCAGCAGCCTCACACCTGCTAAACTCTTTAAAAATCGTGAGGTGCTAATCTAGTACAACAGTTTTCCACCCAACCACCATTCATTTTTTGCTTTTACTACTTCGCTTTGAGTGGTGATAGCACTATCGACGCTTTATAAAAATCAGAAGATGCATTGATTACGCTGCGGTATTCTTGGTAGTTTTCTTTTTGGTAGCTTAATGCGTTGTATGATTCATCAATAGTAACAATAACCTTGTTATCAATAACTTCCACTGTAGAAATAAACCAACAGGTCTCATTTCCATTGAATGTTGGTTTCACATTTTTGGTTAGTTCACTGGCATTTTCAAGCTTGTAACCCTCGGGTACTATAAAAGTAATTTTATGTTTATACGATAAGGTGTACTCATATTCTACATCCGAATAGCGCTCATCTTCTTGGTAAAGCTCCGCCTGTTTTCCAATAACTTTTCCAAGATTTACAATCAGCATATTGCCAGCATTTTCAACCATGCTTTCGGTTATCTCTAATTTGCCTTTAACAATAAAAGGTGTGTTGGTATAATTGTTGGCAAAATCGGTGTTGGCAAAGCTGTGATCCATCAATTTGCAATCAATATCGGCCAGCAACCTACTTTCCACATACTCTTCAAGTTTCTCCTTATCTGGGTTTTCTTCTCGATATAAATAAGCCATACGGTCAAATTGCCCAATATAGCCTGTAGCAGCATTTGATTTTTCGAGTATGGCCGAACTCAGGTCTTCGCTCAGGCTTAGCGTACATTCGGTTTCATTTACGGTATAGTTTGATGGCATTATGGGGGCTTTCATAAATGTAATACCCTTTTTGCCCGTTTTAGGTTGATAGGCTAAGCAATTCGCATTTTGAATCTCATACATTGGTGAACCATAGGCCTTGTAGCGATCATAAGGAGAAACAAACTTTTTGGTTGCAGGTATATAATACATCCATTCGTGTGGCAATGGATAAACAAAGGTT
>CAZKHA010000027.1:0-30847 GCA_964552325.1 uncultured Bacteroidales bacterium | reverse complement strand
ATAAACTGTTATTTTTGCACCCTCAAAAAATTAAGTAAAATTCTAAATTCGCAGAACACATGCAAAATAAGGGCGTTGTAAAGTTTTTTGCCATATTGCTTGCGCTTGTATGCCTTTTTCAGCTTTCGTTTACATTCGTAAGTGGGCGCGTAGAAAAGAGGGCAAAAGAGTACGCTGAGTATCCAGTAGCACGCAAAATGGCCAAAGAAATGGCTAAAGGTAACAACCTCAGGGAAGTTCTTGTATATGACTCTATCGTCAATGCAAGAGAGAAGTTTTATTTGGATTCGATAGCCAATGAAACAGTATATAATTTCTTATGGCTCCGCAAGTACACCTATAAGGATGTAATTGAACGGGAAATCAATCTCGGTCTCGACCTAAAGGGCGGTATGAACGTAACCATGGAAGTTTCGGTAGCCGACATTATCAAGGCTTTATCGGATAATAGTAAGGATTCAACCTTTTTAAAGGCATTGAAACTTGCCAAGGTAAAACAAAAGAGCAGCAATGCCGATTTTGTAACCCTTTTTGACCAATCGTTCAGAGAGATTGACCCGAAAGCAAGCTTAGCCGCTGTTTTTAACACCGTTGAGCTTAAAGAGAAAATCAAGTTCAATTCAACTAACGACGAAGTTATTGCCATTATTCGCGGCGAAACCGAAGGCGCAATTGATCGTACCTTCAACATCCTTCGTACTCGTATCGACCGTTTTGGCGTTGCACAGCCCAATATCCAGAAATTACAAACTACCGGACGTATCCTTATCGAACTCCCCGGTATTAAAGATCCCGAACGTGTGCGTAAACTTTTGCAAGGTACTGCTCAATTAGAGTTTTGGGAAACCTATGAGTTTACTGAAATCTATCAGTATTTTGAATTGGCCAATACCAAGCTACGCGATGCCCAAAATGCAGGTGTGCTTGATACCACCGCAATTGCACAAGAAACCACTAAGGTTGAAGGTGACACAACAGCCATTGCCAAGAATGATACAACCACTGCAAAAGAAGGTGATACGTCGCTGCTAACCAAATTGAGCGACTCCGCCAATATTGATAAATCGAAAGGCGACAAAAAGTCGTTTGAAGAATATGCCAAAGAAAACCCACTTTTTGCTTACCTCAACCCAGCTTTCGTACAAAACGAAAACGGACAATGGGGTCCTTTTAAAAGCGCTCGCGTTGGGTCGGCCTTTATTAAGGATACCGCACGTGTAAACAATTATTTGGCTCGTACCCGCAACATATTCCCTGTTTCGTTAAAACTCCTGTGGACAGTAAAACCCGACGAAACCCGTAAGGATATCTTGGATCTGGTTGCTATAAAAGTTAAGTCACGCGATGGTGCAGCTCCTCTAGGTGGCGATGCTATTGTTGATGCCAACGATGATATGAACCAAACCAATGGACAGGTTGAGGTTTCGATGGCCATGAATGCCGATGGAGCGCGTATTTGGAAAAACCTTACTGCCGATAATATTGGTAAACAGATAGCTATCGTACTCGACGATTATGTTTATTCGTATCCCAATGTTCAAAATGAAATTTCCGGTGGCCGGTCTTCTATCAGTGGTGGCAACATGACCATTGAAGAAGCAAAAGACTTAGCCAACATACTCGAAGCTGGTAAGCTTCCAGCCCCAGCCCATATCGTACAAGAAGAAGTAGTTGGGCCTTCATTGGGTAAAGAAGCTATCAATGCAGGTATGAATTCGTTTGTTGTTGCATTCCTCATGGTGCTGCTTTATATGTACCTGTATTACAACCGAGGGGGACTGGTTGCCAATATTGCATTGGTCATAAACTTGTTCTTCCTGTTTGGTGTTCTTGCTTCCTTTGGAGCAGTATTAACATTGCCAGGTATTGCAGGTATCGTACTGACAATGGGTATGGCAGTTGATGCCAACGTAATTATCTATGAACGTATCCTTGAAGAAGTTCGTGCTGGAAAAGGCCTCCGCCTTGCCATGGCTGATGGTTACAAACAGGCCTTAAGCGCCATCATCGATGGTAACGTAACAACCTTGTTAACGGGTATTGTATTGTATATCTTCGGTTCAGGCCCTGTACAAGGTTTTGCAACTACCCTCATTATCGGTATTATCAGTTCAATGTTCAGTGCCATCCTTATTTCAAGGGTAATCTTCAACTTCTTGATGGACAGGAATATTAAGCTACAGTTCGACAATAAAGTAACCCGTGGTTTCTTGAGCAATACCAAGTTCGATTTTATTGGCTTGCGCAAATATGCTTATGGTTTTTCAATTGCTACTTTTGTAATTGCTATTGCTTTTATCGCTGTACGTGGTTTGAACTACGGTGTTGACTTTACGGGTGGCCGTTCTTATGTTATACGTTTTGATAAAAATGTGGAAACTACGGCTTTGCGTGATGCATTAACTGCTGAGTTTAAAGAAACCCCAGAGGTTAAATCGTTCGGCGCAGCTAACCAGGCTAAAATCACAACTAAGTATCTCATTGAAGAAGAAGGTGCTGCCGCTGATTCAGTTGTAGCCAATAAAATTTTCAATGCACTCAAAGGTTTCTATAATGATAAAGACTTAACTTTTAAGGAATTTGGAGCTGATGTAGATCAAACTACCAAAAAAATAGGAATTCTTACCTCACAAAAAATTGGACCAACCATCGCTTACGATATCAAACGGAATGCTGTGTTGGCCATCGTTATTTCGCTTTTCATCATTTTTGCTTATATTGCCTTTAGGTTTAATAGATGGCAATATGGTTTGGGTGGTGTAATCGCCCTATTTCACGATACCATTATTACCATCGGTTGGTTTGCTATTTTCTATAATGTGTTGCCTATCAATTTAGAAATTGACCAGGCCTTTATTGCTGCGATTCTAACCATCATTGGTTATTCTATTAACGACACGGTTATTATCTTTGACCGTATCCGTGAGTACAATTTGTTGCATCCAAAACGCGATATGAAGCAAAACATGAACGATGCTATCAACCATACCTTGGCACGTACCATGAATACAGCCGGTACCACCTTGGTAGTATTGATTGTAATCTTCATCTTTGGTGGCGATACACTTCGTGGGTTTATCTTTGCCCTATTGATGGGTATCCTTTTAGGAACATATTCTTCTGTTTTCAATGCTAGTCCTATTGCTTACGACCTACTGCAATACAAAAAGCGCAAACAAGAAGAAAAAGAAAAAGCTGCTAAAAAGTAAGTTTTCCGCTCTTACATACAAGTCCCGGCAAAAACCGGGACTTTTTTTTATACTTTTGCTACAAGTTATTCAATTATGTCGGGAATCCTCCTATTTTTAGATATTAGTTCAGGCGAAATACTGGTTATCATACTTGTAGTGATGTTTCTGTTTGGGCCCAAACAGATTCCAGTTATAGCCCGGACCATTGGTAAAGGTCTTTATGAGCTCCGGCGTGCCAGCGACCAAATAAAGCGCGAAGTTATGCAGGAAGCTACCAACCTCGAACAGTCAGTAAAAGATCCAATAAGCAAGATAATAGAGGAGCCAGGCAATAAAGCTACAGATAATGAGTTGAATAGAAACACGGAGCCAGCCGCTCCAATTCCAGGGCTACAACCAAATTCAACTCCCGATGCGAAAGATGCAAATAGTTAAACAATATTTCAACGGTATGTCTAAGTTTTTCAGAATTAGTGTGTTTATCCTTGTTGTGTTGGCATTGCCTGCTGCCTTGCCAGCCCAAAGCAAAAAGGCCGAGGCCGCCGATGCCGCATTTAAAAATATGATGTATAACACAGCTATTAAAAAATATAAAAAGGCGTATTCAAAAGTTAAAGATAAGAACGAGAAAAACCGAATCCTCTTTCAATTATCTGAGTGTTATCGTATTGTGAATGATAACAAAATGGGGGAAGGAACCTATAAACGGCTTTTTACGGTTAAATACGATACCATAAAGCCCGAAATATTGCTCCACTATGCAAATATGGTTCGCTATATAGGGAAGCATGATTTAGCTGTGGAGTATTATCAAAAGTATTTGACCTTATTCCCCGACGATGTGCAAGCAAAAAATGGCTTGAAATCTTGTGAGATAGCCCCTGAAATTTTGAAGTATCCAACTCGGCATCAAGTTACAAACGAAAAGCAAATCAATAGCAAAGACGACGATTTTTCACCGGCATACACCAACTCCAACCTCAATGAGTTGATTTTTACATCCACACGCACCGGTGTAAAGGGCAAGACCAAGGATAATTGGACCAATCAAGGGTTTTCGGATTTGTTTACAACCAAAAAAGATGCGAAGGGAAAGTGGAACCTGCCTGTTACAGCCGATGAAACCGGTAATGTAAACACGGAGGGCAATGAAGGCACACCCTTTTTTAATGGCCGCTTCAACAGTATGTACTTTACACGCTGCCCCAACGAAACCAAGATGAAGAACGGTTGCCAGGTTTTTGTTAGCAAACGTGCCGGACAAGGTTTTTCGGAATCAACGGTGGTGTCGCTCGGGAAAGATAGTACAGCAGCAGTTGGTCATCCCACACTTTCTTCGGATGAACTGACCATCATTTTTTCGGCAGTACTGCCAAATGGAAAGGGCGGACGCGATTTGTGGATGGCTACACGCGAAAAGAAAAGCGATAAGTTCGGCACACCAAAAAATCTGGGCGATTCAATTAATACCGCTGGTGATGAGCTTTTTCCATACCTGCGTAACGATTCAACAGTCTATTTCGCATCTAACGGTCATCCGGGTTTAGGTGGGCTCGATATGTATAAATCCTTCTTTTTGCTTGATAACGAACAACGAAAATACTTTACGGCGCCTCGTAACATGGGCGTGCCCATCAATTCGAACAACGATGATTTTGGTATCGTGTTTAGCCCTGACGCTGAGGAAGAAGGCTATTTTACATCGAACCGGAAAGGAGGCAAGGGTGGCGATGACATCTTTAGCTTTTATGTGGAGCCTGTTATATTTACCCTTCAAGGCATAGTTAAAGATGAACGAACCCTTCAAGTGATACCCGGGGCCTTGGTCGAGTGTAAGGTTTCTGATGGCAAAATGCATAAGAGCACTACCAGCGACAAAGGAGCCTATTCATTTAATAAAAACCAGATTAAAGCCAACAGGATTTTTGAACTATCCGTATCTAAAGATGGATATTTTTCAACAACAGGTCGCGAAACTACTGTGGGATTGGAAAGTAGCCGCGATTTAGTACGTGATTTTATCTTGCAGCCGATCCCCAAAAAACCCATTGTTTTGCCCGATATCTTGTATGATTTAGGCAAGTGGGACTTAAAACCCCAGTATCAAGACTCTCTTCAAGGCCTTATTACTACACTTCAATCTAATGCAACCATCACCATCGAGTTAGCTGCACATACCGATGCACGCGATTCGGAAGAACGCAACGACATCCTCTCGCAAAAGCGTGCCCAATCGGTGGTTGATTACCTGATTGTTAGAGGTATTGACCCGGATAGGCTTACAGCAAAAGGTTATGGCGAACGCGTACCACGCACGCTTCAAAACCAAGTTGCGCGTGGAGTTTATACCTTTAAGGCTGGAGCAAGGCTTACCGAAGGATTTATCGATTCATTGCCTTCAAAAGAGGTAAAAGAATTGGCTCATCAGCTTAACCGAAGAACAGAGTTTTCGATTACCGGAACCAATTTTGTACCTAAGAAACGTGTAACAGTAGCCGGTGATACTACCTTTAAGAAAAAGATAGATGTGGTGATGGCTCCCCAAAAGAATATTGTGAACTATACCATGTCAAAAAAACGGAAGGTTATGTTGATACCAGCCTCAATTGATGGGTATAATCAGGAGTTTATGTACGATCCCAAAACCAGCACACCCATAATAAGCATGGAGCTAGCACTCGAATTGCTGAAAAACGGACGCATTTCCAAGGACGATTTTCATGGGCAGGCCGAGGAATTCCTTACAGAGGGCAGTATAAAACGCGGTGCTATTATCACCCTTCCGTCAATAAAAATTGGCAAAAAGGCCGTTTACGACATCGATGTTACCGTTGAACCTAAAGCCGAAGAAGCACTCATCTTAAACAACAGCGTGTTGTCGCGATTTGGAGCCTTTACCTTAAACGAGGAAACCCTTGAACTGATTTTTGAATAAATCATGGATCAATTGAAGTATAACCAACGGGGCGTTTCCGCATCAAAAGAAGATGTGCACAGCGCCATCAAAAACGTTGACAAGGGCTTGTTTCCAAAGGCTTTCTGTAAAATTATCCCCGATTATTTGGGCGGTAATGCCAAATACTGCAACATAATGCATGCTGATGGAGCTGGAACCAAAAGTGCGTTGGCCTATATGTATTGGCGCGAGACCGGCGACCTTTCCGTTTGGAAAGGCATAGCGCAAGATGCCATTGTTATGAATACCGATGATTTGCTTTGTGTGGGGGTTACAAATAATATGCTGCTGTCGAGTACCATTGGCCGCAATAAGCGGCTTGTACCGGGCGAGGTAATCTCGGCTATTATCGGAGGCACCGAAGCGTTCTTAGAGCAGTTGCGCGAGATGGGTGTGGAAATATACTCCACCGGTGGCGAAACTGCCGATGTGGGTGATTTGGTTCGTACCATTATTGTGGACAGTACCGTGGTTGCAAGAGCTGAACGTGCTAATATTATCTCAAACCACACCATAGCCGATGGCGATCTTATTGTGGGCCTGTCTTCGTTTGGGCAAGCTACTTACGAAGAATTCTACAATGGAGGCATGGGTTCAAATGGCCTAACTTCAGCCCGCCATGATGTTTTTGCGAAGGTTTTTGCATCAAAATTCCCTGAAAGCTACGACCAAGCTATCCCCGAAGATTTAGTGTATTCCGGAACCCGCCTGCTTACCGAGCCTTCTGCTATTGATGGCGTTTCGATAGGGCAGCTCGTTTTGTCGCCCACGCGTACCTATGCTCCCGTAATTGCAAAAGTGCTAAAGGAATTTAGGAAGCACATACACGGAATGGTGCACTGCAGCGGTGGAGGCCAAACCAAGATACTTCATTTTGTTGACCATCTGCGTGTTGTAAAAGACACCCTGTTCGATGTCCCTCCTTTGTTTAAGTTGATTGCCGAAGAATCTTGTACCCCTTGGCACGAAATGTACAGGGTTTTCAACATGGGCCATCGCATGGAATTGTATGTAAAAGATCGTTCGTTGGCCGAGGAATTGATTTGTATAAGTAAATCGTTTGGTATTGATGCCCAAATTGTTGGCCATTGTACCGCCGCTGAAACCCCAGGCTTAACCATCCGTTCAGCCTTTGGGGAATTCAAGTATTGATTAATTCTTGTTGCCAGATTTGATGCCCTTGCGAACCTGGAGTTTCTGCTGTTTATCTTTCAAAGCCTCAAGTTCTTGCTTTTGCTTTAATAAGCTCTCGCCAAATGAAACTAAGGGTACAATAGTGGCGTTCGTCATTTCGGTTAAGGGGCATTTCTTAAGCAATTGTTGAAGTTGCAGATTATCGTCGGCTTGAATAATAAATGCGCAGCCATTTTTTACAGCATAAGCCCCGCCAAATATCGGGATTCCGGCTTTCCGCAAGCTGTCGAGGTACACAAATCCTGGCAATATCCGTTTTTCAGTAAAGCCAATTGATTCGTCGAGGCTAAGGGCTGGTTTAGGAGCAGGCATGTCAAGCATTACGAGGTAAAGGTTCTTTGGCAACCGAAACTGGGTAGTGTCGGTTTTGCTTGAAATAGAATCAGCAGAAACCAATACCTGGTGAATGCCTTTGTTTTCAGTTTCGTTGCACGAGATAAATGCCACGACAACGAAAAGGCAGGTTATAAATACGCTTAACAAGGGTTTTAAATGCATTTTATGCTTTGTTTAAAAAGGTGATCGGTCTAATTTTGTTAAATGTTATTGGGTAGCCTCGTACTCCTCTTTAAGCAACCCCAAGCGGAGTATGTCGTAATAGATACCATCAATGTATTTTGCTTTTCGCAAAACGCCTTCCTGAACGAAACCCAGTTTTTTGAAAAGCTGGATCGAAGCGACGTTCCCTTCAATAATCTCAGCTTCTAACCTATAGAAGTTGAGGGTGTTGAAAGCAAACTGGAGCATGCGGCTTAAAACTTTGTGGCCGATACCCAATCTGTGATATGCAGGAAGCAACAGAATGCTGATTTCCGCTTTTCGGTTGATCCATTTAATGGTTTTAAAACTGGCTTCTCCAATGAGACTGCCGTTGTGTTCTAGCCTGAATATCATAGCTGAGGGCATAGGTTTGGCATGCAATCTTGATTCGGACATAAAACGCAATACTTCGTAGTCTTCTGATAATGATAGTAGTTCTTGGTCGTCTTCAGTTGTGGCAACAAGTTTTATGTCATCAGCTACAATAAACATTGTGATGAAAGCTTAGTTTTCTTTTAAAATTACCTCATCGTATTCAAGTTCAAACCTGAGCTTATGTTTTGATTCTTCAAGCGCCAAGTTGTTGAAAAGTTTGCGCAGGTTTTCGTCAGTGGTGCGCTCAGCTAGGTCAGAGTAGAGCCTAAAAGCAGCTTTTTCTTTTTTCATGGCTACAACCAAGGCATCAGCATAACTCATTTCGGGGCTTGGTATAATGTCAACCATGTAATCGGCAATTTTTAAGTCGCTAACTTCTTGGAACGAAAAACTGTTGATACCTGTTTCAAGGATGTTAAGCAAGCGTTTTTTATGCCCCATTTCTTCGGCTGCAAAAGAGGTAAACGCTTTCTTCATGCTTTCGTTTTTCGCCCTGAGGGCTAAACCATGGTAAAAATCAACTGCTTCCTGTTCGTTGGTAATTGCAAACTGGAGGATTTCGGCTGTATTTGTAAATTCTTTCATATTTAATAATGGTTCGATTGTTTCAATGTGCAATTGTACTAAATATTGTGCTCAGAAACAAGTAAATTGAAGCATTGCATGAATTTTGGTCAAATAAATGTGTCGCTGATGCTGGGGCAAGATATTTCGTGGAGGGTTAAACATTTTGCAGCGGCTTGTTGTTTAAAGTCCTAGTTAAGTAGATTAAACAAAAATCGCTTTCAGTTTTACAGCATGTCACATTACTCAATTCGAGATCTAGAAACTTTTACTGGTATTAAAGCCCATACTATACGAATCTGGGAAAAAAGATATGGTATTGTTGAGCCAGCCCGAACAGATACCAATATAAGGTATTACGATGATGAGGACCTTAAACGTCTGCTTAATGTTTCTATACTTAATAGGCATGGGTTCAAAATCTCGGAAATTACAAAGTTATCAACCCAAGAAATAGCCGAAAAAATACTTCAAGTTACCGTGCAATCGGTAAATGTTGACAATTATATCGAGAGTTTGGTTATTGCCATGATTGAACTTAATGAAGAACAATTTGACAAAACCTTGACCTCGTTGATAATCAAGATGGGATTTGAAGAAGCAGTACTAAAGGTTTTGTACCCATTATTTGAACGAATTGGCGTTTTATGGCAAGTTGGAAGTATCTTACCTGCTCAAGAACACTTTATTTCTGCCCTTATCAGGCAAAAAATGATTGTTGCCATTGATGGTATCACCGCACCCCGCAAGCCAGAAGGAAAGACATGCGTGTTGTTCCTCGCCGAAAACGAATGGCATGAGTTAGGGCTATTGTTTTGTAGCTATCTATTAAAAAAAGCCGGCCACCACGTAGTCTATCTAGGTCAGAATGTGCCTGTTGGCAATATTCAAATGGTGGTGAAGAAACATCCCGTGCGTTTTTTGATTACGCAGCTGGTTTCTGGCCGTCCTATTGAAGATATTAATGGGCTGTTAGGCTTTTTATCGGATCAGTTTCCTGAACAAAAAGTATTAGTTGGTGGTATCCAGATACTTGAAAAAGAACTTGATCAGCATGAGAATGTTGCCCTTATCCCTTCTATACATGCTTTGAAGCAAGTAATTGATAATCAATAAATTGTCTTGAATGGCTGGTTTTCTGCAATTTACATCAAGAGTTTAAGATATGAACCTTGTGGTTAAACAAGAAGGGTGTTAAATAATTGTTAATCTTATTTTTGTAAACTATTGTAAATAAGGTATTTGTGTGTAATTGTTACCTTTATGGGTCGTTTTAGTGTTAAAAACACTTGATTTCAGGTCGTTCTTTGTTTAAATTTGCTTCATCAATTGTTAAACAGTTTAGATTAATTATTAACTAAATCTCTTTACCCATGACCACAATAGAATTCAATCATAAACTCCTCGGGCTGCACGACAACCTTAAGAATTTTGCTTATGCCCTAACAAGTAACCACGATGATGCCAACGATCTTATTCAAGATACTTACTTAAAGGCGATTACCTACAAAGAAAAGTTCAATCCCAACACCAATCTTAAAGCTTGGGCTTATACTATCATGAAGAATACCTTCATTAACAATTACAGGAAAAGTGTAAGGGAGAACAATTTTGTAGATACTACTGAAGATCTTTATTACCTAAACCTTCGTAATAAATCAACCGAAGAAAGCCCTGATTCATCTTTAAGGTCGAAGGAAATCCTTAAACGTGTTAAAAATCTCGAAGATGACCATCGTATTCCCTTCGAACTGCATACCAAGGGATACAAGTACAAAGAAATTGCTGAGCAAATGAATCTTTCAATTGGCACTGTTAAAAGCCGTATTTTCTTCAGTCGCAAGAAATTAATGGATGCATTGAAAGATTATCAAAACTAATTGCCTGATTTATAAGAATATGAAGCCACTTTCTAGAAAGGTGGCTTTTTTTGTGACCTACAATACGGAGGCAACTTTTACGATGTTTTGGTGTTATTATCTTTTAAATTGATGCTAGCATTTCAAACCTTCAAAAAACTATGCGGCTTGTTTTTTTATGAGGATAAAACACATTAATTTTATCGACCAATATATAATGAATCATTGATTTTATAAACATCTTTTATTCAGAATGTTAGTGATTTGAAATAGTAAATGTTTAACTAATAACTTTCAAACGAATGAGAAAAATCTATTGTCTGTTCATGCTTATTGCCTTTGCGTTTTTGGCACCCTTAGCGGGGCATTCGCAAGCAAAAGTTCAGTTTATTCACAATTCGGCTGATATTACGCTCGATTCTGTTGACGTATATATCAATAAATCAAAAGCTCTTGACGATTTTAAATACGGGTATGCTTCTGAGTTTATGACCGGCCCCTCGGGCGTGCCACTCGTAATCGATATTTGCGACCCAACATCCTCCTCTCCAGAATTCCCGCTTTATACCACAACCACCGTACTTCAATCGGGTTCAAAGTACTTAGCCATCTCAAACGGGATGCTCGATGCAACTGGTTATGATCCTTTTCAACCCTTTGCTGTTACCATAACTGGTTTAGGAAAAGAATTGGCCAATGTTGCCACCAATACCGATGTATTATTTTACCACGGGTCAACTGACGCACCGGTTTTGGACATTTATGAGACCAAGGTTGGCCTTGGTAGATTAGCTAATAATTTGGCATACAATGCTTTTGATGGGTATAATGAGCTTCTAACCAACGATTACGCTATTGAACTTCGCGACTCTGCCAATACTCAAATGCTCTTTAACTTCCAGTTAAATCTGCAGTCGTTAGGATTGCAGGGTAAAGCCGTTGTAGCATTAACCACTGGATTTGTTTCTCCTTCCGCTAATAACAATGGACACGAATTTGGGATGAAACTTGCCTTACCCGCTGGAGGAATGCTTCTTTCGTTGCCAGTGGTTCCGCTTCCTATGGCATCGATGCAATTAGTGCATAATGCGGCCGATTTAAGTCTTGCTAATGTAGATGTTTGGGTTAATAATAAAAAGTTGGTCAGCAATTTTAAGTTTCGTAATGCATTGTCGTTTAACGATATGCAAGCAGGGCAAGCTACTGAGATCAAGTTTTTGCCGGCCAATAGCACAGGCACTGAAACCCCTTTCTTAACCTACAACGTTACATTTGCCGATACAAAGAAGTATATCTTGGTGTTCAATGGCATTGCATCGCAATCGGGTTATTCTCCCGTAAAGCCCATCGCAATCTACAGCTTTGATGAAGCGATTACAGCAGCAGCTCAGCCCACCAACACGGCCATGATGTTTTTTCATGGGGCTACCGATGGAGCTTCAATAGATATTGTTGATAACAATCAGACTGTTTTGGTTGATAACTTAAGTTACAGTGCTTTCGACGGTTACAAAGAGGTTGTGACTTTTGATTACATATTTGATGTCAAAGATCAAACCGGTGCTGTTTTGGGAAGGTATTCGGCTATGTTAGCCACCGACAATCTTTTTGGAAAATCAATCTTAGTACTTGCCTCTGGCTTTGTTACTCCAAGCTCAAATAGCAATGGACCTGCTTTTGGATTATTCTATGTTACACCCGAAGGCGGAGTGTTTACACCAATGCCTGCATATACCGAGCCTGTTACTGCTGAAATCCAGTTTATTCACAATTCTGCCGACGCGATGCTTTCTACGGTTGATATTTGGCTTAACGATGGTTTAATTGATGACGATATTACTTACAAACGTGCTTCTGGTTTCCATACCATCATTGCTGGCAGCCAAGTGAAGGTTTCTGTGTTATCTTCAACCTCCACGAGCCATGAAAACCCAATCGTTTCAAAACAATTTACCCCCGAAAATGGGAAAAAATACCTGGTGTTTTTAGATGGTATAGCAAGCACAACGGGATATGATCCCCTAAAGCCCGTAGCATTAAGCATTTATAACGATGCGCAGATCAATGCTTCCACACCCGGCAAAATCGATGCACTTTTCCATCATGGAGGTACCGATGCAGATATTTTCTCGGTTTATGATATGAACATCGGTTTGGTTAGCAATATTCTTGATTTCGCCGCAACCAATGGGTATTACGAACTTAATGAAGGAAGTTATTATTTCAACCTTATTAATTCGGATAATGTTGTGTTTAAAAGTTATGCGGCACCTTTGGCTGACCTTGGTTTTACCAATAAGACAGTTACCCTGGTAGTGTCAGGCTTTTTAAATCCTGCTAACAATAGTAATGGCCAAGCTTTTGGTATGTTTGCCATAGCTGGCACAGGTGGTGCCTTTACGGCTCTTAACGATATTACTGCAACGCCCGAGATTTCAAGTAATGCAGATGTTACCTTAATTCCAAACCCAAGTCGTGGCAAAACCCAAGTTACTTTTACAAATTTGGCCAGTTCAAAAGCCCAGGTTATTGTTTATGACCTTACGGGTAACAAGATGATGGAGCTTTATACTCAAACATCAGAAAACAATCTTGTTATAGATACACGTGATTTAAATGAAGGATTGTATTTTGTGAAGATAACGGCCGCTAACTTAGAGGTTACGCGAAAACTAAGCGTTGTGAAGTAATCTGGTCATCAAAACCACAATAGCAATGCTATCTCATAGAAAAAGCCGGAGCAATCCGGCTTTTTATTTTAGTGGCTAGGCACCAAGGCAATTTGTTATACCTGCTCGATTTGTAAGCTTGTTTCAAATAGTCTAATAACGCCTAAGCTTAGTTGTTGAGTCCACTTGTTGGGCAATTGCGAATGTATGTTCGGCTTTTTTGCGCTAATGGCTTGGTTACATGGCTTGCTGCTATTTGCTTGTTAGTTTTTCATAATCCTTAATAAGCTCTATAGTCGAAGTTGGGGTCGATTTTATGGTTTTTGTTTGAGCATCAAGCAAAACCATGACAGGAGTTGCCAAAATGTAATATGCAGCGGCAGCCTCACTCCGAATACCTTCAGAAGCCCTTAAATGCAGCCAATTCGTTAGTTCTTTGCGTTTTTGGTTCCATTTTTCTATCTCGGTCGAAGTTTCGTCAAGACTCACTGCAACAATATCCACCATTGTTGAAATTTCGGTGTTTTGGCTCCATTGAAGGATGCTTTGGGTGGTTTCTACGCAGTGGCTACAGTCGGCTGACCAAAATACTAAAAGGATGTATTTTTTAGGTGTTTTGTAAGCATGCAAGCTGAATGGGTTGCCGAATTCGTCGGGCATTGCGATTTCTGGCGCCTTAATGCCCGTTACTATTGTTTTCATGCCTTCAAGGCGTTTTTGAATTTCAAGTTTTTTGGAAGTAAGGCATTTTGGGTCATCAATATAGGGTTTTAAAACTTTGATTCCCGCATCAATTGCATTGGTTTCAAAGCCACGGTAGAAATAGTCAACCATCCAACCATATAACTCTGGGTGGCCCTTGCGAGCGGTTTCAATGGCAACTACGGCAGCAGCTGGAATCAGCGAATCACGCAGTTCAACAGTGGTGCACAATTGGCCTGTTAGGTTTATATAGTTGTTCATGAACTCGAAAATCTTTGATGAGCGGATAATTATTGGATTGTCAAAATCCATCTCGTCAAAGTAATGTGCTATTATTCCTTTTATCCGATCGGTTTCGCTTCCCCTGAAAACAATTTTGGGGACTTTTTCGAACTTATATACGCTGCTGGCAAACAGTTTTTTATCGGCTTTGTAACTGCTGTCAATCCAGTTATTGTATGCCTTGCGCCTTTGTTCATATTCTTGAACAGCTGTTTGATAGAACGATGATTCAGGTGTATCGTAATTCATTAGCAATGTTTGCAATAAGCCCAGTTGTTCTTTTTTGCCAGCATTAATTCTTCTAAATCTGTTAATAGTCTGGTTTTCAATCTCATCTTTTTGAAAATAGGTGCTGTCAGCATTGTTGCAGTATTTTGGGCTAACCCAAAGTTCTACGTCTTGTTTGCTTATTATCAAGCTTTTCTCAGAGGGATAGACCGTGCTTTTTTTGGTTTCGTAATAATCAAATCGCAGCACAAATTCTCCTGGAAGGTGATCTGGGGCAATTTTTATCCGTGTTGTCTCTCCATTCATGATGGGAGGCAATTCGTAAACTGGTTTAAACAAGTAGGATTTGTTGAGCGATAGTAGGCTGATTTTGCATTTGTAAACTCCTCTTAGATGGATGGTTAGCGAAACGCTATCAGTAGTGTTGGCAAAAGAAGGTGAAATTGCCATGAAAAATAATGTAGTCAGTAATAAGTGTATCAGTCTTTTCATGTTGTTGTAGGCAAAAGTTTGTTTAATCAAGGTCGATAGGATGTTTAGGGTTATCTGCCCCAGTTCTCGCGGTCGAGGCTTCTGTAGTGAATTGCTTCTGCTAAGTGCTCGGTTTTAATACTGTTGCTGTTGTCAAGATCGGCAATGGTACGCGCAACTTTTAGAATCCGGTCATAGGCCCTAGCCGAAAGCCCAAGTTTTTCCATAGCATTTCGTAAGATGGTGCTACCTTCTGGCGTAATCTGACAGTGGCTTCTAAGCAACTTGCTGTTCATCTGTGCATTGCAATGGATATCGGTGTTTTCTGAAAAGCGGGATTCTTGAATCTTACGCGCGGCCACAACGCGTTCGCGTACCAAGGCGCTTTTTTCCGATAGTTTCGCGTCAGAGAGTTCCCTGAATGGCACTGGTGTTACCTCCACGTGAATGTCGATGCGGTCGAGTAGGGGGCCCGATATTTTGTTCAGGTATTTTTGAACGATTCCTGGGCCGCAAACACATTCTATTTCAGGATGGTTGTAATAGCCGCAAGGGCAGGGGTTCATGGCCGCTACCAGCATAAAACTTGCCGGATATTCTACGGAATGTTTTGCCCTACTGATGGTTACAACACGATCCTCCATGGGTTGGCGCATTACTTCTAACACTGTACGCTTAAATTCGGGCAATTCATCAAGGAAAAGTACTCCGTTTTGTGCAAGCGAGATTTCACCGGGCTGTGGAAATGTGCCCCCACCCACCAAGCCAGCATCGGAAATTGTATGATGCGGGCTACGGAATGGGCGTACGGATACCAAGGATGAGTCCTTTCCCATACGCCCGGCTACCGAGTGAATTTTTGTGGTTTCGAGTGCCTCGTGTAAGTTTAAGGGAGGCAGGATGGAGGGTAATCGCTTTGCTAGCATAGTTTTACCGGCTCCCGGTGGCCCAATAAGAATGACGTTATGACCGCCTGCAGCGGCAATCTCTAAAGCACGTTTAATGTTTTCTTGTCCTTTAACATCTGCAAAATCAAATTCATACTCGTTAAGTTTCGAGTAAAATTCTTCGCGTGTATTAACCTTAGTGGGTTCTATTTGTATTTCCCCGTTTAAGAAATTTACTACTTGATTAATGTCATCCACCCCAAAAACTTCCAAATCACTTACAATAGCGGCTTCCCTGGCGTTGCTCGCAGGTAAGATAAAGCCTTTAATGCCTTGTTTTCGGGCTTCAATTGCTATAACCAAAGCGCCTTTGATCGGTTTTATGGTTCCATCGAGCGATAATTCGCCCATTATAATGTAATCTTCTAGTTTTGTATTGTTTATCTGGCCAGAGGCAGCCAAAATGCCAGTGGCAATAGTCAAGTCATAGGCCGAGCCTTCTTTCCGAATGTCAGCAGGCGCCATGTTGATAACTATTTTTTGCCCAGGATAACGCAAACCAGTATTGCGAAGAGCTGATTCAATGCGTTGCTGGCTCTCTTTAACAGCACTGTCAGGTAGGCCAACCATATAAAAATTTATTCCTTGATCGGTGTTAACCTCCACCGTAATGGTTAAGGCATTCACCCCAAGGATTGCGCTTCCAAAAGTCTTTACCAACATAAGTTCGAGGAATCAAGTTAAAAACTGATGCCCATCGAAAGGCTTAAAAAATGGCCGTGGTTGTTGTAGGAACTGGGGTAGTAGTAAGGGTAAGGTTCTGACATCCCGTTTTCTGGATATAAGGGCATTGGATAATAGGTTTCAGTGTAATTTATGGCCATATAGCGGTATCCTAGCTTGAAAATTAATGAAGTATGGTCACCAATTATTGATTTTAAGCCAATTCCGGTTCCCATTAGCAAGCCGCCTGTGTATTCGCGATAGTCTTTATAGTTTTCAGTGGGTGCTATATAGCCACAACGGCCATATAAAAAGGGCTTGCTTTTGCCATCGCCCAAGTCAATTTTTAGTTCAGCAAAAATGGGCATCCATTTTAAACCATCATAACCATCCAATCCAATTCCAAAACCTGTAGTAATATAAGGTGTTGTTTTAAAGTCAATTGAGGCTTCTATTCCGGTTGATCCTGTGCCGCTTTCGCTATTCATTTCGCCATATAAGCTGCAACCAAGCAAAAGGTTCATCTTTTTAGAACTAGCTTGCTTAGGCGCTTCGGGCACCGCTACTTGAGTACTTTCTTGCGGAACTTCACGGGTAATTTTGAGTACATCTTCATAGTTGCAAACTATAACATTGTTGTCGCTTGTTTTTATAACATACGATTTACCGGGTTTTTCTTCTATTATCAGTCCTTTTATTACCGAACCATTATGAAGGTAGATAACTTCTTGCATAAAATATGACTGTGAATTTGCACCGTAAGCTAAAAGAAGTACGATACATGTTAAACTGATTTTGAGGATACGTAGTTTCATAACAAATTATTTTTTAATTGTTTACGTTAAAATGCGATACTTTTGGTTTGTATTGTAAATATAAGGTATTTACGGCAAGGCTGGCGACATAAAAACCAATATTTCTACTTGCGTTTGGGTTTGTAGTTTGATTTGTTAAATATATCTTGATAGTCAGCGTTTTGCATTAATGCGCTTAGGGTGGTTTGTGCATGGTTCTCCATATAGCTTTCAATAATTTGCCAACCAATAAAGTGTCCTGTTCGTCCCGGGCTTTCTTTGGGGAATCCATCGGTAAATGGTGCCTCGGCCATAAATTTCGAGGTTATGTTTTTGTTGTTGTTAAACAAGAGTTTTTGGCTTACCAAAAAGGCCCACATTTCGCTTTCGTTACGTTTGCACCATTCCATCTGTTCTTTATTATAGCCTATTATCAGGTAATCAGGTGTGTTAGCTAAGATTTGTTGAGCAAAATAAAGGTTTTTTCCAGCAATAACCATTTGTTCTACCAGCGACTTGCCCAAGGGTTCATCAGTAAATTGTACCGTGGCAATGGTTTTAATTGCGTCCGGAATCAGGTAGTTGGGCTCCATCCGTTCAATTATGTAAATTGGAATACCTACCTGCTTATAAGGTTTGTACGATGCACCTAAATAATTGTCAAGAGGGATAATAAGGTTGTTCGCCGTCATGAATATGCCATTTTCAACATCATAACCACTTATAAATGTATATATTTCAGGTTGTTGCCAATCATTTAGGTAGTATTTGATGGTTTTAAAAGCGTTCTCTAGCGCAGCCTCTTGTTTTTGCATTGAACGGAACAGTTTGTCTGAAGCCAGCCAACCTTCTTGGATGCCTGGGTCGTTTAAATAATTTTGCATTTGAAGAAGGCTGGTAGCATTGTTGAAATCTTGGCCGATGAATAGTTCAAATTCAGGCAAAAGTTTCTGTAAACCAATACCTAGGCTGTCGGTTGGAAGGGCAAATAGGGCTTGCTCGTACCGATGAATCATTATGGGTTTGATTGCAATGGAAGAAGTATCCGGTTGCTTGTTGGATGGGTTTTGGTTGCAGGCCGTTGCAAAAAAGGCGATTAGTAATACACAAGTAGGATATATCAAATATGAACGCATAAGTAGCCTGTATTTGAGTTGTTTACAATTGTTGTAAAGAGGTGGGGTTTTTAAAATGGTGTTTCGGCATATGTTGCTTGGCCACTGCATTAACGTTTTGTTAACGCGTTTATTGTAAAAGCAAAACCCCTGTAAGTTTTTGATTACAGGGGTTTTGGATTGTTAATGGAGTCTAGAAAATTTTCCAGCCAACACTTACGTTAAACATATTGTTCTTTAATGTTGTGCCATCTATACCTGAAAGGTTGTTAAGTCCCATTTCATAACGTACATCAAGGGTCAGCATCAGTACATCTACGCCAGCTCCAATGGTAGCGCTCCAAACTGCATCCTTGGCATTTAAGTCGTCAATGCTTTGTTCAACATCGTTTATGCTGAAGTTTTTGCTAATTACAAACGAGGCAACAGGACCAGCATAGGCGCGTACTTTAACCAACGGGAGGTTTAAAGCTTTAACACCCACTAAAACAGGAATGTCAATAGCGCTCATTTTGTAATCGCCTTGTATTAATTCTTTTGCTTGGTTGTAGTATCCAGTTTGGCCGCCTCTAATCGAAAAAAGAAGCTCGGGCTGAACATAAACCTTGGACCCCACGCGTACGTAGGCTCCTAATTGAACTCCCGCTTTGGTAGCATCTAGTATTGCCGAAGTATTTTCATCGATGTCAGTAGAGAGTTTTGAAATGTTTACCCCAAGTTTTGGCCCAAACGACAGTTGTGCAAAGCCAACAGAAGCTATAAAGGCCAGTACGATAATTAAAATGCTTTTTTTCATCGGTTTTCTTTTTAATGTTAATTGTACAAAAATAGCAATGTTTGGGCAGAAATGCCATTCCTTTGCCGAAAATAACTTACAAACTGAAAAAAAAGTACTGAGCGGAGTTCTTTTGCGTTATTTTTGCCGATAATTTGCTGCCTCAGCTTGCTAAATGCTTTTGTGTTCTGGTGGCCACTTTTCTGTAAAATTAATTGAAAGGTATTGATTATGAAAAAGTTATTAGTTTTTATAATGTTGTGTTTGCCAATCTTGGGTTTTTCGCAAGATGCTGCCAAAAAGTATCAATTTGGGATAAAGGCGGCCCCTAACCTTGGTTGGGTATCACCCGATACCCGGGGTTATTCCTCAGAAGGTACAAAGCTTGGCTTTGGCTGGGGGTTTATGGCCGACATCAATATTATTGATAACTACTACTTTGGTATGGGCTTTAACCTCAATTACCACAATTCATCACTGTCGTACAATACTTTATATCCTATTGCTCAACTTAATGGCTCCGATTCATTGTTTAACGGTAAGCTCATTCGCGATTTGCGTTTGCAATACATCGAAGTTCCTTTGCTTTTCAAGATGAAAACAAACCGCTTTAAAGAGTATCGGTTTTTGGGGCAAATTGGTTTTGTTACCTCGTTTAATATCAAAGCTCGCGCTCACGATGTGTTTTACCAAGAAGGAGCTAAAGCTATAGCCGGCGATATGGATGTGTTTGATGAAATTGCTTTTGCAAAAGAAGCCTTGTTGATTGGCGGAGGCTTTGAGTATAGCATTGATAAATCAACTTTTTTGGTGTTCAGCCTCAATTACAACAATGGTTTTACCGATGTTTTTAGGGGAAAGAACCCATTGACTGGCGATGAGCAAAACGCAACAGCCAGCTATCTCGAGTTGTCATTAGGAATAATATTTTAACGGTTTTTCATGAAAATTGCCCTGGCACAATTAAATTATCACATCGGTAATTTTGATTTGAATGTGCAAAAAATGAAGTCAACCCTGCAAAAAGCGGAAAGTTTAGGCGTTGATTTGGTTGTGTTTGCTGAATTATCTGTTTCAGGATATCCTCCACGCGATTTTTTGGAGTTCCCCGATTTTATACAACGCTGCTATCAGGCTGTGGATGAAATTGCTTTGGCCTGCTCCAAGGTAGCAGCTATCGTAGGGGCACCACGCATCAATCCAAACGAAAAAGGCAAGCCCTTGTTTAACTCGGCTTTGTTTTTGTATCAGGGTCAGGTAGTTGGTAGTCAACACAAAACGCTTTTGCCCAATTATGATGTTTTTGACGAATACCGGTATTTTGAGCCAAATGGTCAATTTGAGGTTGTTCGTTTTAAAGGTGAAACCCTCGCCCTAACGGTTTGCGAAGATTTGTGGAATGTTGGAAATGATCCTCTTTATACAATTCAACCTTTAGATTTTTTGATGCCCCAGCAACCTACGCTCATTGTAAACATTGCGGCTTCACCCTTTCATTATAAACAATCGGAAGCACGAAAGGAAATTCTGCGGTTGAATGCGTTAAAGTATGGACTTCCAATTATTTATGTAAACCATGTAGGGGCGCAAACCGAATTGGTTTTCGATGGAGGCTCGTTGGCCATGAACCCAGAAGGCGAAGTTGTTGGCGAGTTGGCATCCTTTGCCGAAGATTTTCAGGTTTTTGAGCTCTCGGCTTTAAAAACAATTCAATTACAGCCGCTTAATCAGCAGATTACCCAACCTATTCAACGAATTCACGATGCCTTGGTGTTGGGAATCAAAGACTATTTCGGCAAAATGGGTTTTACAAAAGCAATTTTGGGTTTATCAGGCGGTATTGATAGCGCAGTTACTATGGTTTTAGCGGCTAAAGCCCTTGGAAGCGAGAATGTTTATGCGGTGTTGCTACCTTCACGGTATTCAAGTTCCCATTCCATCGACGATGCTGTTCAACTTGCTGTAAATATGGGTGTTAAATACGATATTGTTTCAATCGAGTCAACATTTGCTGTTTTTGAACATGTTTTGGCACCGCTTTTTGTGAACAAACCAGCTGATTTAACCGAAGAAAACCTTCAGGCACGCATTAGGGCCGTTATACTGATGGCTTTATCGAATAAATTTGGCTATATTTTGCTCAACACTTCTAATAAAAGCGAAGCTGCCGTAGGTTATGGCACGCTTTACGGCGATATGTGTGGCGGGCTCTCGGTTATTGGCGATGTGTATAAAACAGATGTGTATGCCCTAGCAAATTATATGAACTCCCAAAGTGAGGTTATTCCGTTGAATTCCATCGTAAAGCCTCCTTCTGCCGAACTCCGTTTCGATCAAAAAGATTCCGATTCGTTGCCCGATTATGACGTACTTGATAAAATTCTTTATCAGTATGTTGAACTGCGAAAAGGGCCTCGAGAATTGGAAGATGCTGGATTTGATGCCGCTATTGTAAAGAGAGTGTTGAAGTTAGTCAATACAAACGAGTATAAGCGCCATCAAACACCGCCGATCCTTCGGGTTTCTCCCAAGGCGTTTGGTATGGGCCGAAGAATGCCCATTGTTGGCAAATATTTGTTGTAAGTTGTTAAACACCCATCTCTTGATAGATTTATCATCCTATAAAATTATTCTAGCTTCGCGTTCACCAAGGCGAAATGAGTTGCTTAAAGGCCTTGGTTTTGATTTTGAGGTTATTACCAAAGATACACCCGAAGATTTTGAACCTTCGCTCACTGGATCGCAAGTAGCCAGTTTGTTGAGTTTGCGCAAATCAGAGGCTTTTTTAGAGTCAGAATTGCCTTCTAATTTCTTGTTAATTACGGCAGACACGGTGGTTTGGTTGAATGAGAAGATTCTAAATAAGCCTGAAAATGAGGAAGAAGCCTTCAAAATGCTTCAAACCCTTTCTGGCAACCATCATACGGTATATACTGGTGTATGCCTCAGAAGCAAACAAATTAAGCTGCAGTTTTGTGAATCTTCAGAAGTGTATTTTAGCAAACTCTCCAACGAGCAATTGAGGTATTACATCCAACATTATAAGCCTTATGATAAGGCGGGTTCTTATGGTATTCAAGAATGGATTGGCTATGTTGGGATAAGCCATATAGAAGGTTCCTATACCAATGTTATGGGATTGCCTACCCAACGGCTCTATACACAATTAGCCAAGTTTGCCTAGAACGCGTGGTTAATGGCAAAAAAAAATCCTCCGTTAGGAGGATTTTACTGAGTACACTACTTAAAGCAGTGCAACATAAGATATTTTAGTACCTTCTGTTGCCACCACGGTTGCCATAATCGCCACCACGGTCACCACGGTCGCGGTCGCCACCACGGTATCCACCACGGCTTCCACCATGATCGCCACCTCTGAAGGGTCGGTTTTCTTCCTTAGGACGTGCTGTGTTTACGGTTAATGCCCTGTTGTTAAACTCATAGCCATTCAGTGCTTCGATAGCTTCTTTAGCTTCATTGTCATCCGACATTTCTACAAACGCAAAGCCTTTGCTTCTGCCTGTGAATTTGTCAGTAACGATTTTAGCTGATGCTACGTCACCATACTTAGAAAACAATTCGGAGAGTTGATCCTCGTTAACTTTGAAATCAACATTGCCAACATAAATGTTCATAAAAATCTGTAATAAAAAGTTGATAAAATTCGGGAGCGAAAGTAGTGCTTTATTTCATACAAATGCAACTTATTTCAAAGATTATCAATAAAATATTCAAGTTTTAACAAAAAAAATGTTTCCATCCGTGCCAAAGCTGCCCTTCAAGTTACGACTTATTTGTTTAAAGTGTTGTAATTTAATCAGTTGTGTTGTGATTGCCTGAAGTTCTGCATGAATGCCCTGGCCACACAAAAAGAAAAGTTTTTTTTCACTCTGGGTCTAAAACAGAGCCGTTTTCCTCCTTCGCATCCTTAATTCGCTTCAAAAGATCCTCTGGAAGCTTATCTTTATACTCAGTTTCAGCCATTTCTTCATCATTACCACCTTTCCCGTACTTTATTATCGGGTTTTCCATGGTTCCAAGTACCCGCATGTTGATGCCGAATAGGCCCAAAGGAGGCAAGCCAAGCCTGAACTTCAACTTAATTTGGCCATCAAATGAGCTTGTCCCCGAAAAACGAGGTCGGAAACCGGCAACACGCATCTTAACAGGTTCAATGTTTATTAGGTTGTTTTTGATACTGCTCTTTATTTCAACTTTCTTTAAATCAGGGTCTTTTAGATCGGTGCGTTCCGTGCTTCGCGATAATTGGGTAAACAGACCGAGGCCTGCAACTTTAACTTTATCTAAAGTAAGTGTTCCTCCTCCTTCCAACGAGGGGTAAATGGGCATCATGTTTTGATTGAGGTTCCCCTTGATTTCGTAATCTAATGAAACTATGCCTTTTACCCGTTTGGCAGATGAAGCCATGTCGCGAAAGAGTTTGATTTGCTGGTAGGCCTTCTGTATGTCGAATCCCATTGCTTTGATATGATATTGGAAATAAGCACGTAAGGGGTCGATGCTTCCATAGGTCGCATCCATGCTTACCTCGCAATCTACTAAGTTGAACGCGGTTTGCTCCAACAGCAAAACCTGGTTTTTTAACAAGGTTGTTCCTTTAAAACCTTTGATTTCTATCCCATTATAAAGGATTCGATCGGCAATGGCTTCAAAGCGTATGTCTAAGTTCTTTGGCAAAATAACCACCCCGTTCGGCTTTGATTCTTCGGCTTTTAGCGTATCGTTGCTTGCAAAGGCCATAAATGAATCCACATCTATTTTTTTGGAAGAAAGCTTGAATTGTCCTTGTAGTGGCTTGTTTTCCAGTATGTAGCCGCTTATACCATTTAGATTTCCGGTTAGTTGAAAGTCCGATTCGCCATAGGTTGCCTTAAATTTGGAGAATTGGACTTTGTCTTGATCAAAACTGAAAACGCCTTCATGAATAACAAAGGGTAGGGGATAGATGTCAGTGCTTAAGCTTATATTTTTGAAAATCAGGCTTCCCGAATTGTGAAGCTTTTGATATTGTCCATTCATAGCATCTGATTGGCTTCCTTTAAGATTGAGGTTTGCTTCGAGCGAGCCATTTACTTGAGTGCTTGAGTCGCCAAAAACTTGGTTTAATTTTCCAAGATCCAAAAGCCCTGTGGCGAGCACTTGATAGTGCAAATTGTTAAAGTTAGCCAGTCGTGCTGTAATTAAAAAGGGTTTCCCTTCAAATTCAAATGCTATTGGATTGATTTGAACTACAATGTCTTCCGCACGTCCACTTGGGTTAGAGGTTTCAACATCCACCTTTATTTTTGTTATCGGGTTCGGATAGTAGGGGGTTTTTATTGACGCATCCAACAGATTCAGGCTTGCTTTGATTTCGGGGAAGCTTTGCTTTGCCTGATTGTATGTTCCGTTTGAATTCAGGTTGAATTTTAGCAGCCCTTTCAAATCAAAGCTCTCCATTTTAACCACCTTTTCAATATCCTGCAAATCAATCTCGGCATTGAAGTCTGATTTAATTTCGGGTTCCGAAAGCCCGTTTATACTGAGAAATCCTGCCGCATAATTCTTTAAAAAGTTGATATTGAAGTTTTTGAAATCGAATTTAAGGTTGCTTGGGTTTCCATCAACGCATTCTGCCGATAGTTCAAAACCTGCATTCTGCAGTGGTTCAGGCAATTCAGCGAACTTGAAATAGCCTTTGCTGAATTGAGTCTTTAATGCAAATCGTGGTATTTGTATCAAAACGGTGTCGTTTCGTAGGCTCCCAGCTTTGGGGCCATACTTTATTTGTCCATTCGCATTCAAGTCAACTGAAAACAAGCCCTTGGCTGTAAATTGTTGAATGTCAAAAGCAGTACACCACTTTTCAATATCAGCGTTTACTTTAATCTTCGTTTTTAGGTTGGGTTCGTTCAATCCGATCAAGTGTAATGAGCTTGCAAAATGATCGTTGCCCAACGAACAGCATAGGGTGTCTAAATCAATTTGCAAACTATCAGGGTTTAAGGCTGGAATCAAGGCTTTGAACTTGCAATTCAGGTTGTTGATGGCATCTGGAGCTTTTGGGTAATCAATAGATGCATTCGTGATTTCTAAGTCTAGCATCACATTGGGCATTTGTTGTTCTTCGGGTTGATAATTGCCCTTTAATGTAAAGTTCAGATTAACGGCACCTTTCATTTTCGACGATTCTGTCCATTGGTTGAAATCCGGTGGCAGCAAGCTTAAAAGTTCTTCAAGGTCGGCCTGAACTGAGTTTATGGTAAAATCGAGGCCATAGCCATTCTTCAAAAACTCGAAACTTCCTTTAAACTCCAAGGGTAACTTGTTGATTTTTATGTTATTTTGTTCAAAAAGCAAAGCCAACGACTCAGTGTTGACCCGGGTTACCAAGTCGGCATTAATCTTTTTGTCGATTACGTATGCCGTATTATCAAACGAAAAATCAAGCGAGCCTATTTCAACATGTGTTTTCAGGTCAAAAATAGCTTGCGTAAGATCGCCTTTCCCCTTGTAATTGAAATCTTTAGCACTAATTAGCATCGGCAGCGACTGGTCATCATAAACCAGTTTTGAGTGTTTGATGGTAATGGCCTCAATCTTTAATTGGCTTTCATTTGCGGATGAGGCTTGTTGGGCTGTGTCGGCACTTCCAGTATAAATGGCATAGTTGGGTTCTCCTTTTTCGTTTACCTTAATATTAATGAAGGAGTTGCTGAAATATACATGGTCAATAACCATTTTTTTGGTAAATAGGCTACGGAGGTTTAAACCAAAAGCTATTTCGTTGGCTGCGAGCAGCGTGTCTTTTTCAAAGGGCTGCGATCCATATAATTGGAATTCGTATAACGAAAGAGTTAAGGAGGGGAAATGGCTAAAAAAGGATAACCTAGCTGATTTATAATCCAGGTCTCCATTTAAGTTTCTGTTAGCCAGTTCTTTTATTTTCTCCGAGGCAAGGTTCGTAAAAAGCAAGGGTGTGATTGCCATCAATAATAGCACGGCGCTCACTATCCAGATGATTAACCGTATAAACTTGTTTTTTTTGGCTTTCATGATGCGTAGTAATAAGCAGTGATTTCAAAAATTCTGGGATCGAATTAGGGTCAACTCGTGAGCAAATGCTTCTTACAACTTGCAAAAAACGAAATGGCTGTACCGTTGTGTGAATTCGTTAAGTTAAGGTTGAGCCATTTCGTTTTTACGTAGTCTAGAGTTGGATTATCAAAATTTGGTTTTGTCCATCGCGTTGAATATCAACTGAAACACGTTGTCCTTTTTGCAGTGTTTTAAGGCGGTTCATGTATTCGTAGATGTTGCCGGTAGGTTTGCCGTCAATGGCCATAATCTTATCGCCTTTTTTCATTCCTGCTTTGTCGGCAGGGCCATCTTTGGTTACTCCGCCTACGCCTAGCCCACCACCTTCTGTATTTGTAAAATCGGGCATAATCCCAAAGGTGACCTTAAGTCCGCGTCCCATTCGGGCTTGTTTTTTTGGGCCAGCTTCTTTAAAGGTGAGTGTTTGATTGGTGCCTGCTATCTGCATAACTAGTTCGTATGCTAGATTTGTAACAGCCGCTGCACCTTCAAAGTTAATTTTGTCAGTATCGTCAGCAGGTGTATGATAATCCGTGTGAACGCCAGTATTAAAATAGAAAACGGGGATATCGGCGCCATAAAACGAAGCATGGTCTGAGGGGCCATAGCCTTCGGGTGAGTAGGATGCTTTGAGGTTACTTTTGGCTAAAAGCGTGTTTAGAATGCCCTCCGCTTCTGCCGAAGTCCCTGTGCCTCCAATGCTTATTGATTTAGTTTGCGCATTCAGCCGGCCTATCATATCGAAATTAAGCATGGCTACCAGTTGTTTTTTGGGTACCGGTGGGTTGTCAACAAAGAACCTAGAACCAATAATACCCGATTCTTCGGCACCAAAGGCTACAATAAGGATGCTACGTTTTAAGCTTTTTTGATTGCTTTTAAGCTTGGCAGCCAGTTCAAGGATTCCTGCTACGCCCGATGCATTATCGTCAGCTCCATTATGCACTGCAACTGTGTCAGGGTTGCGGGAGCCTGAGCCTGGACCACCCATTCCAAGATGATCATAATGAGCACCTATCACCACATATTCGTTCTTAAGTTGCGGGTCAGAACCTTCAATAAGCCCAATAACGTTGTAAGTTTCAATTTTTTCGAAAATCACCTCCGTAGTTACATGTAGCTTAGCCTCCGCCAAAAACGAAGCAGGATTATGCGTTTGCTTGAATTGAGCCTCAAATTCTTGTATGGTTTTGCTTTGAGTAAGCAATTGGTTGGCTAGCTCACGTTTAACGTGGATAGCAGGGATGCCTGCAGTTGAGCTACTTTTATCATAGAACATGGTTGGCAAGCGGTCGTCTTTGTCCATTCCTTCGGGCGAAACAAATACTATTCCAATGGCTCCCATGTCCTTAGCGGTTACAGCTTTATCGCGGTCGTTTGCAAAGGGCACAAACTTGCTATCTTGCTTGTCGGGTTCAGGGTCGCCACGTAGCACTAGTACCCATTTGCCTTTTACATCAACTGCTTCGTAATCATCCCATTTTAAACTATCCGTTTTAATTTGAAAGCCATATCCTACAAAAGCAATGTTCGCTTCGATGGTTGCGTTTGCTGACCAAGCCAAAGGTGTAAAATCGATTCCGGCTTTAAAAGTTTGATTGTTAAAACCAAGCGAGTTGTTGTCGCCAGCTTTGGCGCTTGTTATCAAATCAAATTTTTGGTAACCATCGTTGCCTAGAAGGGTGATTTTATTCGTTTTTAGCTGTGCTTTTATATAAGCTGCTGAATTATCGCCGCCTGCTGTGCCAGGTTTGCGGCCTTCGAGCGAATCAGATGCTAATACGCTAATAATACTTTGAATATCAGTAGCAGTGATGGAATTGTTCTGCGCATATCCAAACGAAAAAGTGGCTAAAAAGCCAAAGGTGAGTAAAAGGGTTTTATACATTAGTGTTCAATTATAATCTATTATAAAGGCTTCAAAGTGGCCTATGGTTCAAAATTACATAAAAAAGCTTGTAATTTGTACATTTGCATAAAATGCGTTATGATGAAAGGGTATAGCTTGGCGAAGTTTTGTAAATATTTCATGATTGGTTTGGTGGTGTTTAATTGTTATTCATCCAAAGCTCAGGAGCCCATAGCTATTCATCAAATGGATAGCTTGCCAAAATTTGATCATTATTTATTCTCTTATATAATTGATTTTAAAGATATTGTACTCTTGCCCACAAAATGGCAAGCCGATGATTGGACTTTGGCAGCCTTTTCAGCCACTTCTATGGGTGTACTTTACATGAATGATCAAGAATTACATGATTGGGTACAGACTTCACAAACGAAATTGGGAAATGATGTGGCAAAGTATGCTATAGAACCCTGGGGTTCTGGGCTATACTCCATCCCCTTGCTCGCGGCCATGTATGGATACGGGAAATTTTCGAATAATAACCGCCCGGCTTGGGTGGCTCTGCAAGGCACAAAAGCGGTTTTTTTGGCAAGTTTTATTACTGGTGGGCTAAAAATGGCTTTTCATCGTCATCGTCCATATGAGTCGGTTAATCCGTATCAATATGATGGGATTGCTTTTTCGTTCGATCATCTTTCCCTGCCTTCTGGTCACACAGCCTTGGCTTTTGCCTTAGCAACAACTTTGTCGTGTAATTATCGTGATAAGCCTTGGGTGGGCCTTGTGGCCTATTCTCTTGCTACAACTGTTGGTTTATCAAGGATTTACCAAAAACAGCATTGGGCTTCCGATGTTTTGTCCGGTGCTTTAATTGGTTATGTTGTAGGCAAATCAATATATAAGGGTGGTGAATGGGATAAATCTCAACGCCTAAGCCTTCAACCTTTCGCAGGTGGAAATGGTGGAGGAATTCGATTGAGTTATAGGTTTTAAGGCTGCTGTTCCTTAATTTTTCGGGCAATGCTTTCTACGGCCATCATTAAGGTGCTGGTAAGGTCAGAATGAGCTGTGTAATTAGCTGATAATAAGCTAGAAACCCTTCCATCTTCGATAAAATTCCAGGCTTTTCCCCAACGATCCTTACGGTGTTTATCATAAACAGCAATGGTAACTCCGTTGTAACGCCTTATTAACGAGAAGCATGGGACATCGGTTAAGCCATCGCCCACAAATATCATATGCTCCAGTTTTATACGGAAATCTTTATAGGCCACTCGTTTATTAACCCCATAAGGATTTCCCCGCGCTACTTCGCCAATGATACCTTTTGAAATTTGGAAGATATACCTCGTTTTATCGGTAAACGATACCACTTTTTTGGGGAACCTGATTGTTCCATCTTCGTGGTATATAAATTCCGAAGCCCAGATGTCAGTAAAATGCTTTGCTATCTTCGTGTTCCGAACAATTTCGCCTATGCCGCTGCTTATGAGGTAAAACTCAAGTCCAATTTCGGGATGTGTTTTTGCAAGGTGTTGGCGCAGTATGTCGAAAATCCGAATAACCCCGGGATGAAATTTAAGTTGTTTGGCAAACTCGATAAGCTTATCGCGCGTGATGGATGTTTGAGTAGAAGCGTTAGAAAGTTGAATGAGCGAATAGAGGTAGGCAGGTATGGGATCCCAATCATCTAGATCCAAGGGTTGAACAGTATCTTTCCAGAATTTCTGTGCATCAATACCCAGGTTTTCCAAAAAAGCAGTTGTGCTATCGGGCGTTAAGGTGTCGTCAAAATCAAAGATTAAGGCAATTTTTTGCATACGGATCTACTGCTGATGAAAAAAAGAACCCCCTCTGTACTTGAGGGGGTTTGGAGGGTTTTACTTGTTTCCGAGGTATTCCGAAACTCCTTCGTGGGTGGCCTTCATGGCCTTTTCGCCTTTGTGCCAGTTGGCAGGGCAAACTTCACCATTCTCTTCAAAATACTGAAGAGCATCCAACATACGAATAGCTTCATCAACGCTGCGGCCTAAAGGAAGATCGTTTACAACTTGATGGCGTACAATGCCTTGTTTGTCAATTAGGAATAATCCCCTATATGCTACGGGAGCGCCATCAAATGAGGCGGCTTCATCTTCGGGATCATACTCGTAATGACCAGCCAAAACATCGTAGTTTTCGGCAATGGTTTTTGATAAATCAGAAACCAGCGGGAATGTAACTCCTTGAATTCCACCTTTGTTGAGTGGAGTGTTGAGCCATGCCCAATGGGAGAATTTTGAATCGACTGAACAGCCAACAACGGCGCAGTTACGTGCTTCAAATTCATCAAGTTTATCCTGGAATGCAATAATTTCGGTAGGACAAACAAAGGTGAAATCGAGTGGATAGAAAAAGAACACAACGTGCTTCTTGCCAATGTACTGCTCAAGAGAGAACTTTTCAACAAACTGTCCGCCATTTACAACGGCATCAGTTTCAAAGAGGGGGGCTTTTTTGCCAACTAATACTGACATGATAATGTAATAAGGGTTTTGATTAATTATTTGATTGTTTGATACAAATGTAATTCAAT